>JANQKA010000111.1 GCA_028281405.1 Hasllibacter sp.
CACCGGAGCGCGTCCGATTCCCGACCGCAAGGCGGACCAGGAATATCCACCCCGCCAGGATGACCGGCTCACGCCGCCGGAATCGGAATGACGCCGAAGAACTGAGGATTCCCCGATGGGGACGCTCCGTCATGTGGAATTCACACACCGGGGGAACCGGCGGGAAGGACGGCGGACGTCCGGCATCGATCAACCCGGACCACCACGGACATCGAAGCGGCCAAGTCCAGGCATGTAGAACGCGGGAAATCCAAGCGGCCGTCCGGCGCGGGCGGGTTTCCGATCCTTCGCCGCCCCGCCGCGGGGACGCCGAAGGATCGGTGTATCGAAGCGGCCACGATTCGTCCGAAGTCGAATCGTCGGGGCACCCGCCGAAACAACGGGCGAACCATCATCCCATATATCAATCACACGCCGCCAATGGCGGTGTGACGAAATTCCCTCCGGGTGGTCCGGAAGGATGGCCGGCGGAGCGAATCCGCCATTCACGACCAATCGAAAGGACACGATATGAACATCGTGAAATTCACCGCGGGCGTCATCCTGACATGCCTGCTGACCGCCGGATGCGCGACTCACTCCGGCCCGGTTGAAGCCGTGCAGCCGATTCAAACGGTCTACATGGATGATGTGGGAATCCACGCGAAAAAGATCGTCGAATACACCGGTCACGGCGGATACACCTACGTCGGTGAATCAGGAAGGATGGATTTCACCCTACGGGCGGACTTCAATGAAGGACAAGCCAAACTCAATGGGTGGTCCACCGATGAAGATCGACGTCACCGGCTCGATGTTCGAGCCATTTCGATCAACAATCGGAATCTTGAGCATGGATACCTCACGCTGATCGACCGGACCAAGGGCGGGAGTGGAATCAGCGATAGCCGGTTTGGTGAGGACGGTGTGGACCTCGGAAAAGGAGCACCAGGCGGTCAATACCTGATTGGCGGTCATGGAAACCCACTCAGGGTCGATCACATCGGATTGATCAATGACGATGGAAACATCGATATAGACATCAATACGACTGAATTCAGGGCGAGTGAAATCACTCTGATGCGCGGCAGAAGCCGCCTGTGAGTAGCAATAACGGCCCGAAGCAGGGAATCGTGTATCGGGCCGTTCCATTGTCAGGAAGGCCGCTCCCACATCATCCACCCCGTTGTCCACACGGCGGCGGGGTGAACCTTCCATGATTCCAATCAACCAACAAGGAACATCGAAATGACCCTACTGGAAACAATTGTCAGGACAGCCGTTCCGGTCGACGACGACACCTTCGAACGCGGCCTGGTGATCGATCAAACCGAATTCGGATTCATCTGTCACATCACCGGTCCGCACGCCTGGGCCGGCGAGGAGCATGATGTCCTGGAAACGGTGATTGAAAACGCCGTCAACCAAGTCATCGTCCAACTTGGCTGGAAGCGCGGCGTTTACGCCACTTCTCCGAACACCGAATTGTTCGTCGAAGCGGACACCGGAAAAATCATCGCCACGGGATTCCCCGTCGCCAAGGATCCCAACGAGATCAAGGCGATCGACGCCATCCGGCGAAACCCCAATCCATACGGACAATACGTGTTCACGGTCTTGCCGCTGACAAACGGTTGGGAGGCCACCCACCGGCACGTCGACGATCCATGCGTAACCGGAAGCGAAACCGCCAACACCTTGGCGGAAGCCATCCTGAAGGCAGTCGACGCCCGGTCGTGAATCCAATCGACGGCCCGCGGGACCGTCCACGACATGATCAATCGTCCGCGCTGTGACAACCCGGCGCAGGCACAGACTATCGACGTTTCATCCAATCCCGAATCATCCCGGTTCCGCCATTCCTCCGCTCACCTGACACGCGGCGCGGCGACGGAATCGCGCCGCCGACACGACGTGGACCCAAGGCCGCGCCGCCGACACCGGATCGAGACGCTCGACGCGCATGTCCACAATCCCAATCCACCACAACAGGAAAAACAATGCCCCACACCTTCGCCGAATACGAACACATGATCCGAAACGGGATTCCACTCGGGAAAACGTCAAAGAGCTCCCCGGGACGGAAACATCGAATAGGAATCGATCTCGCCGAAGCTCTCAAGGTTTTCGGTGACACCGATCTCGCCACGATGTGGTTGGAAAGGGCGAGATGGGGAGATGGCCCCATAACCTGCCCGCTTCCGGTCTGCGGCGGAACAAGGGTGTCGAGAACCAAGCGGCTCGACATGCCCTACCGCTGCAAGGACTGCCGCAATTGGTTTTCCTTGAAAACCGAAACCTCAATGGCGAATTCAAAACTGTCATTCGACAAATGGCTGCTCGCGATCTATCTGGACTTGACGAATCTCAAGGGCGTGTCCAGCATGAAATTGTGCCGCGATCTAGACCTGTGCCAACGGACGGCATGGTTCACATTGCAACGCGTCCGCGAAGCGTTCATGTCGGACGAACCGCCGCCGGAATTCGCGCTGGGAGGAGAATTTCAGCTTGACGAGGCATACTTCGGGGGACTCGAAGCGAACAGACACTTCATTGATCGAATCCCCGGCGGACAGGGCGGCGCGAACATGATGATCGTGATCAGCATAACCCAAGTCGCGTCCGGGAAAATGTGGGTCGACATCATACCCGACACAAGGGCCGACACGATCGCCGAAACGGTCGATAGAATCATCCCGAGGGGAGCCGCCCTATACACCGACGATGGCCAGCACTACCACCGAATCCAAATGGAACGGCACCCCGTCAACCACAACCTCGGAGAGTATGTCCGAATCGTTGACTTGGCGAACGGAATGCAACGGATGGCTACAACCAACACTGTCGAATCCGGTTGGTCCATGTTCAGGCGGTCCTTTCACGGAATCCATCACAAAATGAGTCCAAAGTACTTGAGAAGATACGCCAAGACATTTTCGGGACGCTGGAACATCCGCCCCCTCAACACCGAGGAACAAATGCGACATGTGATCCACGGAATGATCGGACGTGAACTCTCCTACGACATATTGACCGAAGACAATGGACTTCCAAGCGGAGGGGGACCAAACGGAGCTTACCACCCCGAACGCCGAATCCGCTACAATGGCGAATTGGACGACTACATCCTCCAAGAATGAACCGCTGTCTCAGGCGCGGAATTCGGTCGGTCCACACCAGCAATCCAACGGCGGGGCGGCGCGACCGCCCCGTCTCACCCAAATCAACGCCACCAGACCCCGCAAGGCCACAAAACCCCTGCAAAACAAGGGATGAATCGACATTCGTCCGAAATTTTGACCAATCCATCGAGCCGAACACTGAGCACAATATATGGGAAGCAGACGTGGATCAAATCAATATACAGTGTCACCGTCTATATCTTGATTCCGCGAAATTTCTTGGTCAGCATTGTTCAGAATCCCCAAGTTTTTTCATGGCCCTGCCTCCTATGGCTTCAAGCGGCCCGATTGATATGATCGCGGCTCCCCGGACGGTACACCATCGGCTTGTGATAAACGGAACCAGGGAAATGATCAAGCCTGTTTGGGGCGGAACAAGAACCACCGTCGACTCATCGGAGCGGTGACGAGGGAAGGCACCCGTGGCGTGGTCATCGCGCGGTTTCGCCGATTTTTAATTCTTTCCCTTGAGCCGTGGCGTCCTCGTCGCCGAATCCGGTTTCCGGCCTTCCTTCAGAATCCGCGTTTCCGTGCCCTGGCGGGCTTTGACGATTCGCGCCCGAACGGAAAGCCAGAGCGTTCCCCGTGGCATTCGGAGCGGCCGTCCAGTTTCCCGCCCTCCACCCCGCGGTGGCCGGAGTGGTTGGAGCTCCGGCGGCTTTGGCGGAATCGGTCGCTCAAGCCGCTTCGCGATCAACCCGAATCATTGGAGGACGCCGACCATAATCGTCTATTGGTGTAGTGTTCACACCCAAGTCGTTCGCGCTCCAACGGGCCACGGCGCGGACGGGCGGGCCGGGGAATTCACCGTTCCCTCCGGTGGTCACGCGGAAATCACGCCGTACGGTGACTCCCGGAATTCGCGCGAATAAGAATCGTCCCACGGGGGCGAACGAGCATGCTTGTGACGGTTCCGGCCCGGACGGACGGAGCGGTCGCCCGGAGTTCGGTCGCCAGGCGCGGATGGGCGGTCCAAGCCGCGCGGGGCATCAGCGATTCGGCGTCCTCCCGAGTTTTCCTGAAGCGGTCCGGGAGGTCGTGGCACGCTCCACGCGGCCGTGGACACGGCGCGTTTCTCCGCCGGGCGGGGAGCGGCGCGCCAAAGTCCGAACCGCCGCGGTCGAACGCCGCCCGACCCGCCGATTCCGGTCCAACGGACTCCCGATTTCCTTGATCTCGGGCGGGGGAGGACCGCCCTTCGCCCGGCGTCCGAACGTCAACACGGAAAGGCCCCGCCGCGACGGGTCGAAAGCGTCCCGAAATGGAAACGACCCCTTGGAGGCCACCGCGCCCGTTCGGCACGCGCCGTTGTTCCGTCACCGTCCGAGAATGGGAGCGGCGGGTCCGCGCTCCGCGGCGTGCGCGGCAACCCGCCGCCCTCCGCGCTCCGCGGCGTGCGCGGCAACCCGCCGCCCTCCGCGTTCCGAGGAACGCGTCTCCCGGCGCTTGACCCGACGCCCCGCCGTGTCAATTTCGTTGAGATGTCCGACGCTCCCATCGAAATCACGGCCATCGGAGGGCTCGGGGATATTCCGGCCGCCGAGTGGGACGCCTGCGCCTGCCCCGAATCGGCGGACGGAGGACGCCCCCGGGATCCGTTCACCACGCACCGCTTCCTGCTCGCTCTGGAGACGTCGGGGTCGGTGGGACCGGGCACCGGCTGGGCGCCGAGACACCTCGTCGCCCGCCGCGGAGGCGGCGCCTTCGCGGTCGCCCCGCTCTACGTCAAACACCACAGCCAAGGCGAATACATCTTCGACTGGAACTGGGCCCACGCCTACGAGAACGCCGGAGGCGGCTATTATCCCAAACTGCAGATCGCCGTGCCGTTCACTCCCGTCACCGGGCGGCGTTTCCTGACCGCGCCGGGGATGGAGGAAATCGGGATGTCGGCCCTTTTGTCGGGCGCGGTGAAGGTCGCGGAAAGCAACGGGCTTTCGGGCGTGCACGCCACCTTCTGCACGGCGGATGAGGCAGAACGCGGACGCTCCATGGGGTTTCTCGGGCGCCTCAGCCAACAGTTCCACTGGCGCAACGAGGGCTACGCGGATTTCGACGGCTTCCTGGCCGGCCTGTCCTCGCGCAAGCGCAAGAGCATCCGCAGGGAGCGCGAGCGGGCCCGGGATTTCGGCGGGCGGATCGAAGTCCTGACCGGCGGGGACATCGAACCCCGGCACTGGGACAGTTTCTGGACGTTCTATCAGGACACCGGCAGCCGCAAATGGGGAATGCCCTACCTGACCCGGGAGTTCTTCGACATCGCCCACGAGACCATGCGCGACGACATGCTTCTCGTGCTCGCCTTCCGTGAGGGCCGGGCCATCGCCGGCGCGTTGAATTTCCTCGGCCGCGAATCCCTGTTCGGACGCTATTGGGGTTGCGTGGAGCACCACCCCTTCCTGCACTTCGAACTCTGCTACTACCAGGCCATCGAGGCGGCCATCTCGCGCGGCCTCGACCGGGTCGAGGCGGGAGCGCAGGGAGAGCACAAACTCGCGCGCGGCTACCTGCCGTCGGAATGCCATTCGCTGCACTGGTTCGGCGACAGGGGTTTCGCCGGGGCGGTTTCCCGGTATTTGGAGGCCGAGCGGAACGCCGTCGACCAGGAGATCGAAATCCTCACCTCGTACGGCCCGTTCCGAAATGTTGAGCGGGAGGAGCACGATTGATGGGCAAACTGACCGAGGCCGAACGCCGCGAACGGCTCGAACCTCTGCTGCGTTCCGGATGGGCGCCGGTCGACGGCCGCGACGCGATCCGCAAGACCTTCGTGTTCCGCGATTTCGTGGAGGCGTTCGGCTGGATGACCCGCGCCGCGATCCTGGCGGAGAAGGCCAACCACCACCCCGAATGGTCCAACACGTACAAAACCGTCGTGGTGACCCTCACGACACACGACGCGGGCGGCCTGTCGATCAAGGACACCGACCTCGCGCGCCGGATGGACGCGCTCGCGTGACCCCCGCGGATTTCACCGGAGCCGGGAACGCGATCCGCGGGATTCCCGCGCCCCGCGGTTTCACCGATTCGTCCGGCCCTGGTTTCCGCTCCGCGGATCCGGCGGGAGAAACGGGCCGCCCCCGGAGGCGTTCCGACGACCGCGAATCCGGCGGCGCGCGCCGAGAAGCACTCCGGCGCGGGCGTCCCACCGAACGGGGACGCGATCCCCGCGCGTGGGTTGGTGGCGTCCCCGCGGCCGCCGTGGACCTCACCGGCGCCGGGAACGCGATCCGCGGGAATCCCGCGCCCCGCGGTTCCACCGATTCGTCCGGCCCGTGTTTCCGCTCCGCGGTTCCGGCGGGAGAGACCGGCCATCCGCGGGGACGTCCCGACTCCCGCGAATTCGCGGAAGCGACCTCCGCCCCTCCCGAAGCGGACGCCACCCCGAACAAAGACGCCGTTCCCGGCCGCGACATGGAGGCGCTGACATGACTCTCAAGGATTTCCTCGACATCGAAGTCGCGGCGAACACCACGCTGGGCGACATTCTGACCATTCAGTTCCTGACGACCGTTCTGGGCAACGTGCTGGCGGCGTTCCTGATCATCACCCTGGCGCTCTGGTTCTCGGGCTGGGTGAAGAACCGCATCATCACCATCGCCTTCCGCTACGAGCGGATCGACAACACCCTGTTCACCTTCCT
>JANQKA010000421.1 GCA_028281405.1 Hasllibacter sp.
CGCCGGGCCGCCATCAACGCGCCGATCCAGGGAACGTCCGCCGACATCATCCGCCGCGCCATGATCCGCATGCCGGAGGCGATAAAGGATCTTCCCGCCGACATGCTCCTGCAGGTTCACGACGAGCTCATCTTCGAGGTCGACGAGGACCGCGTCGACGACCTCGTCGCCAAGGCGCGCGAGGTCATGGAGGGCGCGGCACACCCCGTCGTGGACATTTCCGTTCCTCTCGTGGTGGACGCCGGGTCGGGTTCGAATTGGGCGGAAGCCCATTGACCCACCGCGGCCGAAACCCAATCCACCGCCGGCCTCCGCCCAAACAGACGATGGAGGGAGTCGAACCCGGTGTCTGCGAATCCACCCCAATCCCACCCCATCTCGGTGCATGACATGTTGCGATTCCCCAACCCCGGCTCGAGCATCGATAATTTCGTCGGCGTATATGATGCCGCGTTCAAACGACTTCATGGCCGAACCGTGGACATTGACGCCAATGGCATGGCTGTTGTTACAGCCGGATTGATTAAGTCATCAGGACACATTGTGAGAAAGCCATAGCCCGGTCGACGAGAACCGACCGGAGCCGTGATCCATTATACAACAAATTCAAGATGTACGCGGAAGTGTTCCGACTGCTGGGATGGCTTCATCCCGCGCCGCAAAGCGCACTGGAATTCATGCACTCGCTCTCCGGGCTAATTGCACGAAGTCTTCCGTTCTGAAAACCAAGTTTCCCTAGATGGACAAGCCCCGACGCCCGCCCACTTCCGCAATCGAACGAGGTGGTCCCCGGCGCGGATTTCCCCACGGTCGAAAAATGCCGTCGTCCGTGTCCCGCTCGAAGGTGCATGACTATTCGGAAAATCTTGATGAATTAATTCCGCGGAGATTGTTTTCCGAGAAATCACGCGGCTGACCCCGCTTGCCCCCGATACCCAAAAAATGAGACCTTCATGCCTGTCCGCCATTAAACTAGAGGAGTCAGCGGCAAATCCGCTTGTGCGGGGTGTCGGTCTTCCAAGGCGTTTTCCAAGCGCCCTCGGGCAATATCAATATACGCGGAGTTCAATTCGAATCCAAGATACTTCCTTCCCTCCATCACGGCGGCGACACATTCGCTCCCGCTGCCTACGAAGGGTACGAAAACCATATCGCCCGGGTTGGAAAAGTGTTTGATGATTCTACGAGAGATGGATAATGGTTTTTGAGTCGGGTGATCGACTTTTTCATCGCGGAAGCGGCGGCCGGCAAGAGTGGGAAATGACCATATGTCTCCCGCCATCCGGCCTTCCGGATTTGGTGTCCACACTTTTCCGTTCTTTATGATTTTATGCTTCAAGCGCTCTTGACTTTTGTATGGCTCCCGAATGGGGTTGTAAATGTAGCGTTCGCTTTTGGAGAACCACAACAGCGGTTCGTACGTGGCGTTCAAGGTTCGTTTTCCATATCCGGCGAAACCATTTTCGTAATGCCAAATGATTTGACGGCGATATATCAATCCCATTTCCAGCATCATGCATTGAACCCAGCACATGTGGTGATGAATTCCGTAAACAAATATATTTCCTTCATCGGAAAGTAGTCGCTTCGCTTCAGCGATCCACATGCGCGTCCAATCCTTCCATTCGGACTTCTTCTCGTTCTCCTTCCAAGGACCAAAATCCTTATTGAGATTATAGGGAGGATCGGCAACGATCAAGTTGAAAGATCCCGCTTTCAAGGTGGCCATGCCCTCGATGCAATCCCCGAGAATAATGCGTGGCTCGGACAACATTTCGGATTTTTCAATTCCCAAACGGTGATGGTCTCCGGATTTTTCCGCCGAGGCGGGGGCGTTGACTTCGTCGCTGGCATCGGTCATAACCACGGGAGCCGCGCCATCACCGGCAATACTTTCCGCTTCTCGAATACCGGCGTTCTTCGATGGATGATTCCGCATCTTCACGGACTTCGAGGTCGCGACACCCCTATCGTCCAAGGATTGAGCGGCACGTTTCATGACAGCCTCCCAATCGGTGATGACCGCCGCAAATCTCCCACACGGCCATGCATCCGACGGACACGCGCACCCAATTCACCTCGCCACATTCGTCGCGGACCAAGTCTGAAAGCCCTTTGAAGTGGACCGATTCCATCAACGCCCTCCTCCTCCCCAACTCCCGGGATACGCGACAATGTGCGAACAAAGTTTGAATCGATTCCAAATTCCGCGGAGCGGCCCACAACGGCGACCCCACAGCACGCGGAATCCTCCTCATCCGGAATTCGGAGACGAAAACCCTTGGAGCGCTTCACGCCCGCGTCCGATGGGAGGGAGCAGGCGACCGACCTGCTCTCCCCCCAATCCAAGGTTCGATCCTCCGTCCCGGTCACCAATCCCGGCCCGACAACAGTTGCCGTCCCGCTCCGGAGAGCCAGATGGCCGGATTCCCATCCCGTGCAACGCCGGGGCAGGGCTTTCAACAAGGGCACAACGGCGAAGCTGGTTGCGAGGGAGGCCCCTCGGAGCATCTTCCCTTCACGCGCTTGGCGGGTGGAAGCATTTGCGACGTGGCGTCTCGCCGCGAGGCGCACCCGCATCGTTCGAAACGCTCGGGTCGCACACGCAGGTGTGGGTACGCCCCCGCATTGGTGCGGCAAACACCATCGTGCAATCGTCGAGCGCATGAAGAGCTTCCTCGCATCAGGGTAGCTCGATCCTATATAATTTCCGCGCCGGCGCAAGCGCTCGAGTCGGACCTCCACGATCAGGAACAGTAGCCAGGCAACCCGGCCCGCAGAAATATCCATCGGACGTTCCCGGAAGTGGAGTGCCCGTATATTCTTGACCTTTTGGCTGTTCAGTTTCCCGTTCGCCGCCCGGCAACCTCTGACTTCGAAGACAACGCCCATGCCGCGGGGTTCGGTATCCACCCGCATGAAAATCACCTCACCTTCGCGCGGAACCACCCTCGAGTCGAAGCCCTGTTCGGACGCCGCATCCACACGCCCGAAATCAAAGCCATGTGCCCGACCGCGAATTTCGCGTATCGAACCGCCATCAACGCGCTATCCAAGGAACGTCCGCCGGCATCATCCTCCACGCCATGATGCGCATGCCGGAGGCGATAAGGATCTTCCCGCCGACATGCTCCTGCAGGTTCACGACGAGTTCATCTTCGTGGTCGACTGGGACCACGTCGACGATCGCGTCGCCAAAGCGCGCGAAGGCACGGAGGGCGCGTCCCGCCCCGTCTGGACAATTCCGTCCCGCTCGTGATGGACGCCGGGTCGGGCGTCAACCGGGCCGAGGCCCACTGACCCGCCTCGCCAATCGGCCCGCCACCGGCGGCATCCCATCCCGAATCGGCGGTGGCCGGCCCCCGGCGGAGCGGAATCGACTCGCAACCACCGATCCGCTTTCGAACCCACTTGCGTTCCGAAGACGAGTGGCGAAAACTCCGCTCGAATCAGTAAAAGGGATACGCCGGATGAAAACCCGTGCCGCCGTGGCGACCGCCGCGGGAAAACCACTCGAAATCATGGAGGTGAACCTCGACGGCCCCCGCGCCGGAGAGGTCATGGTGGAGATCAAGGCCACCGGCATCTGCCACACCGACGAGTTCACCCTG
>JANQKA010000151.1 GCA_028281405.1 Hasllibacter sp.
GACGCCGAAGCTCCGACTTGCGCTATTGCGGTCATGAGGAATTCCCCGAATCCGGCGCGTGGAGCGGGCCTGTCCCACGCATCGCTCCAAGCCATGCCATGGCCCGTTTCGGACGCCGCGGCGGTCTTGGCGCTGGTGGCCCGGTGCCCGAAGGCCGCCGAAACGCCGCTCGCCGACGCGCCGGGGCTCGCAAGGTCGGCGGGCGTCGCCGGCGTCCATGTGAAGGACGAGCGGGAGCGAATGGGATTGGGAAGCTTCAAAGCCTTGGGGGCGGCCCACGTCATCGCCCGGGAAGCGGGGGCGGGGCTCGCCCGCGGGCGCACCTACGTTTGCGCAAGCGCCGGAAACCACGGGTTGTCGGTCGCGGCGGGCGCGGCGGCGTTCGGCGCGAAGGCCCGGGTTTACCTTTCGGAAACCGTTCCCGAGAGTTTCGCCGACCGTCTCCGCGCCGAGGGCGCCGAGGTGGCGCGCGCCGGAGCCACCTACGAGGAAAGCATGGAGGCGGCCGCGGCCGCGGCGCGGGACGAGGGATTGGAACTGCTCTCCGACAGTTCGTGGACCGGCTACGCGGATCGCCCGCGCGTCCTCATGGAGGGGTATCTCGTTCTGATGGCGGAGGCGGCGTCCCGGATGCCCGAAGCGCCGAGCCACATATTTCTTCAGGCGGGCGTGGGGGGACTCGCGGCCTCGGCCGCCGCCCACGCCAGGAAAGTCTGGGGAGACGATCCGGTGATCGTGGTCGTGGAGCCCGAAGCCGCCCCGGCGCTCGCGGCTTCGATCGCGGCGCGCGAACCCGTCTCCGCTCCGGGGCCGGTGTCGATCATGGGGCGGCTCGACTGCAAGGAACCCTCGCTGATCGCGCTGAAGGGACTCGCCCGGGACGCCGACCACTTCGCCACTATCACCGAAGACGAGGCGCGGGCCGGAACCGCCTTCGCCGCCGCGGAGGAACTGGAGTCCACGCCATCCGGCGCGGCCGGAATCGCCGCGCTGCTCGCCAGCGGACCGCTTCGGGGGGAACTCGGCCTCGGCCCGGAATCCCGCGTTCTGACCGTCCTTTCGGAGCGGGCCGAATGACGTCCCGGGGATTTCCCGAGTCGGAATACCGGCTGAGGTTCGACGCCGCGCGGGCCGGGATGTCGGAAGCCGGCTTGGACGCTCTTTTGCTGACGACCGCGGCGGACTTCGCGTACGCCTCGGGTTTCCTGACCCGGTTCTGGGAAAGCCCGACGCGGCCCTGGTTCCTGGTCGTGCCCGCCCGCGGGTCTCCGGTCGCGGTGATTCCTTCGATCGGAAGGGCTCTCATGGGCGCGACTTGGATCCGCGATATCCGGACCTGGAGTTCCCCGGATTACCAAGACGACGGCGTCTCCCTTCTGGTGGAGGCCATCGCGGAAGCCGTGCCCTCGGGAGGCGCGCTCGGCCTGCCCATGGACGGCGGCACCCATCTGCGCATGCCAGTTTCGGATTGGGGCCGCGTGAAGGACGCCCTTCCCGACAGGCGGGTCGTCCCCGACGATGGCCTCATGGCCCGCATGCGCATGGTCAAATCCCCGGCGGAGCTGGAGAAGATCGCCGCCGCCTGCGACGTGGCCGAAAGGGCGTTCGCGAGAGTCGGAGAGATCGCGCGGGTGGGCGTACCGCTGTCCCGGGTGTTCCGTGAATTCCAGATGCTCTGCCTCGCCGAGGGCGCCGATTGGATTCCCTACCTCGCCGGGGCGGCGTCCCCCGGCGGATATGCCGATGTGATTTCACCGGCGGACGACCGGCCGCTGGAGCGCGGCGACGTTCTGATGCTCGACACCGGCCTCGTGGTCGACGGCTACTTTTGCGACTTCGACCGCAATTTCAGTTTGGGCCCGCCGGACGCGGCCGTCGCGGCCGCCCACGGGCAGCTAATCGAGGCGACGGGCGCCGCCTTCGAATCCGCCCGTCCCGGGAACACCGCCTCCGACCTGTTCCACGCGATGGACAAGGCGCTGACGGGCGGATCCGGCGCGGCCGAGGGAGGGCGCCTGGGTCACGGCCTCGGCCTTCAATTGACCGAACCGCCGTC
>JANQKA010000165.1 GCA_028281405.1 Hasllibacter sp.
GCCAAGGGCCGCGGCCGCGCCGGCGGTCAGGCCAACGGAGGAGCGTCCCGCGGCGCGGTTGGCCCTTAAATATAGGGGGGGGGGGGGGGGCGGGGAGGATCATGCGCGTGTCGCTCTTCGTCGTCCAAATCGTTTGGCGTCTCGACCGCCGGGTTCAAAGGTGCCCCACAGGAGTCCACGGAAACACCTCAGCGGGGTGTCCGCCCCGCGTCGACCGCGGCCCATGTGGGTGACTTCGCCACTCGCCCGTTACCAATCATGGTATTTCACATCCGCGGCCCGTCCGCAAACATAATTATTCTCTTGAAAACAAAGGATTCCGGCCCCGCAGCAAAGAAAAATCGGTGGTGAAACAGGGTGATTCGTTGGCCGCTCGACACGGTGATTCGCGCCCCCGACCCACGCGAATCGGTCCCGCGGCCAGCTGGCGGGCGGGCCCCGGCCTCCACTATCCATCCGCTCCAAGACCGGAAACGCTCCTTTTTTCCGCCGACCCGGCGGGGATGAGCCGCCACCGGAGAGAGGGTGCGCTTCCCCGAGCCAACAAGAGGGGCTGGCGGGTCCGGAATCACGCCGAATGTCCGTATTTCACGCACCGACCTCCGCGACGACGGGTCCGCGCGCGGAGCGGTCCACGCCACCTCGCGGCATCGACGATCATATGAGCGAGGAAATCGAGGATCTGAAGAACCCTTTCATGGGGTGGACGACGGCCCTTCACCTTCTGGCGGCGAAGGAACATGCGGATATTGTTGACCGGGCGCCTGACCAGGGAGAAGGCCGGGGAGAATATCGCGCGCGGGCTGGCCCCGGAATCGGTGGACCTCGCCTAAATCCGCAGTCCCGGCCCAATGATGGACTCGGCCTCCGCAACACTCGGGCATGAGACGGCACGGCGGTAGGCCATCCCGATCGAGCGTTTCGCGGCGTGGCGCAGGGGCCGCGTTCCGCGCGCGGCGAGCGTCGCCGACGCTCAGAATCCGCCACCATGGCCACAATCACATTGGACGGCGCGACGCGCGAGGTGCCCTTCCCGCCCGGCGCGTCGATACATCAGGGAACCCGGGCGGCGGGCCTCGAGGCTCCGTCCACCCGCCAGGCCGGCGTCTGCTCGGGCCGAATGGCGCGATTGATACGGGCCGGTCGGGATGCTCCAGAATCACGCGCTGGAGGATTGCGAGGGCGTGCGGGGGCGGATCCCGCCCGGAAATCGCGCTGCCTGACGGAGGAAGTGAGGGTCTTCCACGTGGATCACCGATTCGGACTCGGGATACTTTTGACGAGACCCGCCGGGTCAGCCGCCCGGCATCTCCGCGTGAAATCTCGGATCCGCGCCGCCGACCGGGGACCGCCGCGACGCACTCACGGAGAACTCCGCCCGGGTCGCCCCTCCCCCGCTCCCCACACCTCGGGTCTGCACAGCGCGGCCCGCTTCGGCGCCATCGCGGCGCTTCCTCAAATTTGTTCCCTCCGATTCCGTCCGACTCGAATTCCAACCGGGACGGAAGAATTTTCAATCTTGCCATTGTTTTCACCATAGATTCTGTCTATGTTCCTATTATGCCCACAACCATACACCCAACATCCGACGAATACGAATGGGACGAGGCGAAGCGACTCGCGACTCTGGCCGAACGCGGCATCGACTTCATCGACATCGTCCGATTCGACTGGGACCAACAAGTCACCAAGCGTATCGACTCTTCCCGCCACGGAGAGATTCGAATCCTTACTCTGAGCAAAATCGACGAAAAACTTCACGCCTGTGTCTGGACACCACGGAATCACAGGTGTAGGGTCATCTCGTTGCGCAAGGCAAGCAAAAAAGAGAGGAAGCTCCATGGCGCCCAAGTCCTACTACGATGAGGATACGAACGAGATCCTCGAAATCGACGAAGAGTGGTTCGCCGGAGCCAAGCGGATGCACGAAATCCCGGAACTCGCAGACTTGGTCGAACATATGCGCGCTAAAGGCCTGATGAGCCGCTACCCCTCCCGCAGGGTCATGCAGAAGCGTGCCGTCTCCATGCTGATCGATTCGGACGTGGTCGCGCGCCTCAAGATCGACGGGAATTGGATGTTCCGTGCCAACGTGGCGTTGCGGAACCTGCTCAAGCCATAGGCTCCGAGAGACGATTCGGGGCCAAAGTTCGCACGCCAGCGGGCCCCGGATTCGGTGTGCGGTGCCTTTATCCGCGGTCTCACCCCGATGATGGAAGCCTCCGTGCGTGGGGATAAGGGCGTGAGGCAGGTCGCCGGCCAGATCGAGTGTTTCACGGCGGCGCTGCGTGGACGGGGTCCGCACACGGCGTTCAATGTCGACTCGTCCGCCTCCACCACCACGGCCACGATCACCTTGGACAGTTCGGCGCGCGAGGTACCCGTCCCGCCGGGCGTCAACACTGAATACCCCAGGGTGGCGGGCCTCATGGCCCCGTTCGCCGGACTGAATTACAGTCCATCCGACCCGCATGGCGTTGTCGCCGTCGGGCCGGGTCGGGATGCGCCGGAATCCCGAGATTGAGGATTTCGGGGCGGCCGGGGTGTATTCCGGCCTGTCAATCGCGCCGACTGACGGTGGATGTGGTGATTGTCCACGAGGATCACCGACCGGGCGCGGGATTTCGTGGATGTCGCCTGTCCCTGTCATCCGTCGGTTCCGCCGCGGGGAGAGGGTTCAGTCCGCGTCGGGCGCATGCCGGAATCGATCAACAGATTCCCTCAACTCCGCGCCACGGCTGCCCGCGCGCCCATCCCGCATCGATTCAGTCGCACTTCCCACATTCACGTCCCCTCCCCCAGCCCTTCCGGGATCTCCTGCGGAGGAACAGAATTCTCGATCCGGAACTTGATATGGAGATTGTTCTTATTATGTCCCATACATGTCAACGAGCATCCATCCAACGTCCGATGCCTTCAAATGGGACGAGGCGAAGCAACTCTCAATGCTGGCGGAACGCGGCCTCGATTTCCATGATATCGTCAAATTCGACTGGGTGAACCATGTGTCCATGCGGGTCGATGCTCCCGAACACGGAGAGGTTCGGTTCTCCTCGCCGAGTTTCATCTGGTCGGAACTTCACGCTTGCATCTGGACACCAAGGGAGCAAGTCGTAGGATCATCTCGTCGCGCAAGGCATGCCGACAGGATAGGAAGTCCCATGACGCCGAAGTCCTACTACGACGAGGAAACGAACGAAATCCTCGAGATCGACAAAGATTGGTTCGTCGGAGCCAAGCGCATGCACGAGGCCCCGGAACTCGCCGAAGTGGTTGAATATATGCGCGCCAATGGCCTGATGAGCCGCTACCCCTCCCGCAGGTTCATGAAGAAGCGGGCCGTCTCCATGCTGATTGATTCGGACGTGGTCGCGCGCCTCAAGATCGACGGGGAATGGATGTTCCGGGCCAACGTGGCGTTGAGGAACCTGCTCAAGCCATAGACGTGGGATCCATCGGGGCATCGGTTCGCGTGCGGGCGTCGCGTCAAGCCGCCCGCGCTTGCGGTGTTCTCAATTCTTCCCTACGATGGCGCATCCGGATCGGCGTTCCGGCGCGACCGGTAATCCGACCGCCCGATGGCACTGAGCGATCAAGGAAAGGAATGACCATGACTCGACCAGCGCGCTCCTCCCGGAACAACGCCGGCTCCCGCGGTTCCGGCGGAGGATCACCGACAACCGCGAAGCCCAAAAGCGGCGGCGGCGCATCCAAGCGTCCCCCTCAAGCGGGGACTCCGACGAAGGAACGCATCACGCTGTATCTCGACCCCGATGTCATCGATATCCTCAAGAAGGACGGCAGCAAGGGGTGGCACGCCCGAACCAACGCCGCGCTGAGGAAGGCGCTCGACATGTAGGAGGCCCGGCGGCGCGTCCCTCGGCCGACCGGTCGGCGGCGACCGATGGAGCACCGGCGACTTGGGTCCGACTCCACATCGGAAGACGATGGAGGTCGGCGCACTCCAACGATTCGCGTTGTTCTTCACGCGGCCCGCGCCAACGATCCATCACCGCAGGCGCTCCACTTGGCGTGTGACGTCGCGTGCGTGTTCGGGGCGGGCAACCGCACGCTCCCGCGACGAATGCCATCCGGTCATCCGTCTCGCCACTCCGCTCGACCGCGCGGGATCCACCGACGCCGTTGACGCGCGGTCGGCGGGAAACTCCGCCCGGCGCCGCGGAGACGCCGGGATTTCCCGCCCTTCCCGGGACAAGTGAGTTTTCCGGTTCGGAGGGCTTCGCCCTTCCCCGCCTCCGCGCCACGATGCGCGGCCTCACGACGCCCTTCCCCGCGTTACCCGCCGTTCCCCACGGGAAGCCATTCGCTTGCGGCCTCGTTCCAATCGCGGTATCCTCCTCCGAGACGCGCGGCACGCCCTCCCGGGCGCGGACATGGAGAATTCGCCGGATGACCGACTATGATCACCCGAAACGCCTGACAAGCGCCCAGAAATTGATCGATTCCGGCATAACCGCCGCCGAACGGGTCGTCCAACGGCCAACGAGGGGATGCGACTGCAACTACTGTAAACGTACGCGGATCCTGGCCCGCGAGGTCGAACTGAAAGGCATTTTCATCAAAGAAGAGATGCGTCACGTCGAAGGATTTGGTTTCGTCCTCTGGAACGGCGAATCCGAGTTGGAGGACGCGAACGGCTCCGTCGTGGTGTTCGATTCCCACGTCTCCACCAACCTTTGGCGACGCAAAAACTCCATAGAAAAATACGACATACACATGGGAGAGCTGCCCGCAGGTGACGGATGGGAGAGAACCATCGGGCTCACCGGAATGCTTAAGGCCCCGCTCACACGCCCAATCATTTGTTTTGGCGTCGAAGGCAGCGAGTGCGGGCGGTGGTGCGACGCGATCCTGAACAAGATGCGTGCCCGGGTCGCCATGGGGGATCCGGCGGACCCGATGATGCTGCTGTCGCAACGACTCGAAGACTCGGTCACCTTGGCATTCACCGAGATCGGAGGAAACAGGGCCGAGAATATGATGCGGATCAATAGGTAGTCGGAACTCCAATCACGCCGTCCCGGTGGAATGCGACGCTGATTTCGGAGAAATTTCGAAATCCTCAACCTTCGCTTCAGTGGCCGCCAATCCGCCGAAATTCGAATCGAATGTCACCTTCCGACCGGGATCCGGCGGACCGCGGTCGTCCGCGGCCGCGTAATCGGCCACCGCCGGTTCGGTGTAGCCGGATCCGGGAATTCCATCACATGGCTTGATCGCGCGCGGAAGGCATCGAATTCAACACGCCGCCTGTCGGAATTCCAAATCGCGGCCTCCATCGCCGGGCGTGGACATATCCAAGGCGTCCATGTTGAATTCTCCAACAGGCGTCGATCCGGCGGCTTCGAAATTCATCAACAACGCCTCGTGAACCGCGTTCCGGTTGCTTTCCCGCGCGCCGACATGATAGAAATGCCGCCTCGTCAGGATCGAACAATCGCTCCACAGGGAATGCACATAGCCGTTGACCCTGTAACGGTTCCTCAACCAGGTTGAAACGATGTATCGCGCGCCATTCCTCCCGAGCAGCGCGTGAAGATCGAATTCATCGGATTCGGACCACGAATTGAAATAATCGACATGCCGGCCGATATACGGAGGATCGCAGTAGATCAAATCCGTTTTCCGAACCTCCCCGAGCGTTTGGCGGAACTCCTGGTGCTTGAATTCGTAGTCCCCGCTTCCGATCACATGGGCTACCGCGGAGATTTGATTGCAAATCTTGGTGACGAGCGCGGGCGCGAACCGGTTCGGCTTCCGGCAGAACGGAACGTTGAACCCACCGTCCCGGTTGAACCGCATGAGCCCGTTGAAGCACGCGCGGTTGAGAAACAGGAAATCCAGCGGATCCCCGGCCTCGTTGAACCGGTCTCTGATGAAGTAATAATGCCTCCCGTCGGTTCGCGACAATTCTTCCCCCTCGCGAACCAGGAACGATCGGCCCCCCTCCGCGGTGATCCCTCCGCTCTGGATTCCCTCGTAGAATCGGATCACATGCGGATTGCCGTCGCAAAGCAGGGCCGCGCGGGGGCGGAGGTTGAACGCGACCACGCCCGTTCCCATGAACGGCTCGACCCAGCGTCGACGCGGTTGGTCGACGCAAACCCCGCGGATCCAATCCACGAGTTTCGTCTTGATGCCCTGCTGCTTGATCGGCGGAACGAGGGTCACGGTTTCCCACTCCATGGTCCGTGGCGACCGATCGTGACGCCGCGCGACCGAATCGCAAGTTCCCGGAGAGCAGGGCGGATCGTCCCCGATCGCTTTCCGGGTCGCGCATCCCGGAACGCCATGATCCCGCCATTCACCGAACATCCCTCAACAAGGCCACGAACTCCCCATATCCGCGGGCGGCGACGGAACTCAACACTATTCCGCCGCCGTCGCCGTGTTCGCGCTCCCGTCCGCAAAGCCGACGATTCACCGGCCCCGCGCGACGAGAAACCGCACATCCCACCCGCGGCTCGACGGCTCCGTTCGCGCCCGGTTCCATCTCCGCCACTCGGTCCGGTCGTCATCCTACCCGCGGCTCGACGGGGCCGTTCGCGCCCGGTTCCTTCTCCGCCACCCGGTTCGGCCGTCATCCGCCCGCGGGTCGACGGGTCCGTTCGCGCCCGGTTCCTT
>JANQKA010000179.1 GCA_028281405.1 Hasllibacter sp.
CATATTCCCGGCGAGCAATTGTTGGAATGGAAAGGAACATCAATGTCGATCCTCAGCGACAGGGCCAAGGAAAAGTCCTTCGACATCGCAGGCTATGTCGCCGCGGCAAGATTCGCGATCGCGGTGTTGCTGGTCATGTTCCTGGCCTTAGCCCTCGCAATTTCGTTCAGCGGCGATGACAAAGCCGTCGTGATTGCGTTGACCATCGTGTTCATCGCCGTGCCCGCGTGGTTCCTATTCGATGTTCTCCTCAAAATTCTGGATACGCTCGGTGAACTGCTTATCCTGCGGGCGCGGGAGGCCGACAGGAACTGAATTCCCGTTCCATCGGAAGCTCCCCGGACTTTGGCGGGACTGGAATTCCCCACCATGCCTCTCCCGCCGCGAGCTCCCGGTACGGGCCGCGGACAAACACCGGCCCGGCGCAATCCCACATCCAACATCCAACATCCGCCGTTGGCGGAAGGGCGATTCGACCCCGAAGCATCAGACGCATCTACCGGCTTGAAGTGGAACTGCGGTGAACGGCCGCCCGTGACCATCGTCGGGGGAAGGCCGCCGATCGTTCCTTCGGGTCGTGAGTGTGTCGCCAATTTCAGCGCGCTTTCACTCCTACGCGGATTCGGCCCGCGTTGACGGATGTACCAACGGGCCGTGTGGGGCCCGCTCAACGCGCGGGGGGAACCCGAATCGCCACCTCATCGCCGCCCGGCGGACGGGAACCGCCCATCGACGGTTGGTCCCATCCGAACAGGACGTCACTTTCGCGCATCAAGTATGCGCTTGGTCTCCGCCGGCACGGGCGACGGCTTCCCATTGGGTCCACCCACTCGCCGTCCGCCGCGCCGCCAACACGCGCCTTTCCCGTTCAGCGCGCGTTCAACCACCCGCGATCCGTGTCGCACGGCGAAGTCCCGCGGC
Source organism: Hasllibacter sp. (assembly GCA_028281405.1). Lineage (GTDB taxonomy): Bacteria > Pseudomonadota > Alphaproteobacteria > Rhodobacterales > Rhodobacteraceae > JANQKA01. The sequence continues at coordinate 922 of JANQKA010000179.1, forward strand.
ACCCATGGCCATCATTTTTCCGCGATCTCGCCATCCTCGGAATGCGGTGGGGCTCCTTCGGTCGTTGTTCGCCGGAGAACGCGGTCCCCGCGCGAATCGGCAATGTCTCTCCGGCGAAGCGACGGCCCTCCACGCGTCCCTCGCTTCCGGGTTTCGCGCCCCGCCCCCGTCAAACGGCAAGGATTCGCGCCAGCGCCAAACCGCGGCCACCCCGTCCGTCCGCATACCCCGGAAGTTTTTTCCGTACATGGGCGTCCGCGGAGACGCCGGGCATCCGCCGGCAACGCCCGGTTCCAACCCCGCGGCCGGTACCGGCCGGACGGTCGGATCGACCAGGAATCACCGCGCCGGAACGCCACGGCGCCCCGGTCTTTCGGCGGCCTTCGTGCCGGATTCTCCGGCGCCGACGTCGCGCCCACCATGTCCCTCCGGCCCGTTGAAACACGGACGGGCGGCTCCCGCGAGCCGCCCGTCCCGATTCTCGCGCCTGGGCCAACCGTTCACTACGGAAAGAGCCAGCTCGCGAACCAATCCAAGAGATCGCTGAACATCCGCATGATTTCCTCCATCCATTGGGCGGGCTTCCCACCCGCGAACATAGTGTATCATGTTTTTATGCGTAATGCAAAATTATTGAACCTCCGTTTCCGCCCCGACGTTTGCCGCCGACCGCGCGGTGAGGCCATCCCGGCCAGACGTCGGGATCATTGAATCGGCCACCGACCTGTCCGGATGAATCGCTGCGCCGCGTGAACCAGAGAGTTGTCGCGACGGAGAAACCACGGAATCCGCCGGGCCGACCGCCGGACGAATTGCCCACCACCGTTCTAACCCGGTCTTCATCGTCGCGGGCGGCGCACCCAAAGGCGTCGAGAGCGTGATTCCCCATCGCCCGCTCTCCGTCCAACAACGAGGGCGTCCCAAACCGTTGTGGACCGGGAATGCTCCCGGTCGAGCCCGCCGCGAACCGAATCGATGGGCCCACTGGATCCGGAAGCGATTCGCGGGCACGGGCATCGTACGGCGATGAATTCACGGTCCCGCCGAGCCCGGCCACGCCGCCGAAATCGGGGCGGATAATGAACGTATGCGCTGGAAGTTCTACGGAATCCAACCGCGCGATTCAGCATCCGGGGCTTTACCGACCCTCGTCTTCCCCGAAAGGTGGATGTGCCGATCCGTCGAAAATTTCCCCTCTCGGGTGAATTTCCGTTGCGGACCGCCTCGGATTCCGTAATCTCGCGGCAAGATTTCAGCCAAGCCGGAGAAAGAAGTGCCCCCCCCCCAAAAAAAATTTTAATGCCCTGAATTCGGTTCGCTCGGCGACATCGGTCAACGACGCCTTGGAAAATATTCAATCCATCGACGGCATTGACCACGTCACATTTCAATTGATCAGATTCCCATCCTCCATCGTCGGCAATCCCTTCGTGAGGACGACGTATCCATCGGAATGGGTCAGTTTCTACTTCCTCAACAACATCGCCGAAATTTGTCCCATCCTCGATCGTGCCTCGTCCAAAGCGGAATCCTTTCCGTGGAGCGAAGTCACGTTCGACAAGGGGGCGGAATTCATTTTCGAAACACTCACATCCTTTGGCCTCGGAACCTCCGGATTCACCGTTCCAATGTTGGACGGGTCCGGCGAACGCTCCTTGCTGTCGCTGAATTCCCGGATGGAGTCCGACAAGTGGTCGGCGTTCATCGGTGAATGTAAATCGGATATGATCGCCGCCGCGAAATTCCTGCACGACATCGGCGTCACCGAAGCTCTTGGGGATGGAGGCGATTTACCCCGACTTGGTCCGCGCGAGCGGGAATGCCTGATGTGGGCGTCGTTGGGCAAAACCGGGTATGAGACCTCCCGCATTCTGTCGCTGTCCGAACACACAGTGAATTCATATCTCAAGACCGCGAGGAAGAAATTGAACTGCGTGTCCATCGCGCAAGCCGTGGCCAAGTCCATTTGTTCGGGGCAGATCCCGCACGTCCGATAGAGGGCCCGAGCCGCGCTGAAACCCAGGGCGCTCCAAGGCGCGCGGAATCCGGACATTCATCCCTTGAACGGCGTGCCGCGCGGTGTCGCGGGGTATCCGATTTTCCGACCATCCGGATTCGCGACATTTCCCCGTTTAATCATGCGTCCGCACGGGCCGGAGAACGTGAAGGCAAGTCATGCGCCCCCCGGGCGAACGGGGAACGCCCCAAGCGCGTTTCCGTGAAAGCGCCAATCGCGGCCGCGGCGAGCCCACGACGCGCGATGAATTTCGGATCGCGCGGGCGTGCGCGCTCACCCGGAGCGAGGAGTACCATCCTCAATTGTGACCCCATGATTCCACGGGATGCGCCGCGCGGACATCCCGTCCCAATCCACGGCCCAAAGAAACTCGACATTCGATGAAGCCTCTTGTCGCCATCCCTCCGGCCTCGGGGCTCGCCGCTTTCAGAATTTCACGCTGGTGTAAATGGAAACCGAAGCTGTCTCGGGGCGCAGCCTGAACTCGGTGTTTTCCTCTCCGAACGCCCGATCGAACCGTAGACCGAGATTGAACCGGTCCCGGAAGGGACGGTCGAACCCCAGGCCCGCGACACCGGACCCGTCATCGAGACCGAGAAGGGTGGTCAGCTCGACGGCGGTATTTCCTCCGAACGGGCCATCGTGAGCGACCCGCGCGAAACCGTAATTCCGACGCAGGGTATGATGGTTCAACAGGACGTTCACCCCGCCAAGCCCGCGCATCAAGCGCGGGGAATTCGCTGGCGTCACCTCGTCCAATGTCGAGTCTATATCGTCCATCTCGTCCTCCGAATAACCGCCGGCGTCCCTTGTGTATTCCAAGTTCGCCGACAGTCCGTTCGTGAAGGTGTGGCCCATGCCGACCGTCGCGAAGGGAGTGATCCCGCCCGTTTTCCGCAGGTGGATATCCAGCGAACCGTCCCGCGCGACTCCACCGGAGATGGTCCGTTTTTCCCGTCCTTGGCGGAAGGTGCCGTCGAAATAGGCGACGGAGGCCTCGCCCACCGCGTAGTTCAGCGACAGCCCGCCGCCCGGCCTGTCACCTCCGATGGCGGAAACCGCATAGTCGAGATAACCGCCGAAGGCGAAGCCCGACAGCCGGGCCAGAGCCAGATCCTCCTCCCGTCCATCGTCGCGGCGGTCGAACCCGGGAGCGAACAGCAGGGTCAGTGTTCCCCCACCGTCGAACACGACGTCCGCTCCGGCCATATCCGCTCCCTCCACCCGGGCGCGGGCCTCGGAACGGGGGAACACGTCATCCACCCGCGTCTGGTCCCCGAACACGTCGGATGGATTCAATCCGAGGCTTTGCCCCCAGACGAGGATGCGGCGGCCCGCGAATGCGAACACGCGGTCGCCGAACAGCGACTCGGCGTAGGCTTCGTCAACATGCGCGCCGCCATCGTTTTCGTCGTCGGCGGAGAGGCGCAGTTGCGACACGAACCGCAATTTTCCGGTTCGGGCGTCGATTCCGAGCGCGGCCTCCGCCCCGACGTAATTATCCCGGTAGCCGGAGTCCTCCGGGGACGGGACGAGTCTGGTGGATTCCTCGACCAACGCCGACTTCACCCGGGCGCCGACCCAACCGGTCGTCGCGACCGACAACTCCTCCGCCCACGCGGCCGTCGCCGACCCCGCGAAACAAGCTGATCCGAGGATCCAAGCGGACGCGAGGGCCCGGAATCCGAACGGCATTCGCGTGATCTCCGCGACCGGTATCAGAAGCGCCCGAGATTGCCCGGCTGGTACCACGCTTCCGGAGTCTCGATTTCACGGAATTCCGAATAAATCATCGTGGTTTCGCCGCCCTCCACATGATCGGTCACGACGAAACGGGTGGGACGGGTTTCGCCCAGCACGGGTTCATAGCCTCCGAAGGACATGGTTTTGATCTTGCGGTCGCCGCGGGTGAAGTATTCGGCCTTCAGGGGGGCTCCCCGCTCATCGATGGTCAGATCGATCCGGGCGTAGGCCGCGCCCTTGACGCGCGGCTCCAGCCGCAGCGCATGGCCATCGCCTGACGGCTCCGATCCGGCGACCCGGTAATCCTCCGAATAGACCGTGCGCGCAACGTCAGCCGAGGACACTCCGCCCAAAACGCGCTGCCGCGGCGAAATCCGCAGGGCGCGGCGGGTGCCCGGAACGTAGATCCACATGTTCGGGCCGAGGAACAGGATCGATCGGCCCTCCACCTTGGCGGGCGCGACGTAGCGCACGAGGCTCTTGGTCTTGTCCTTGACCGAAACCGAAAGGGTCTGCGAGGAGCCGCCCGCCGACAAGTCGACGGTGAAGGCGAAATCCGATCCCGGCGCACGTATCTCGTCGACCCGGCGGAGCAGCGAGTCGTCGGCGGAGGCGGCCCCCGCGGACATCAGGACGATGGCCGCGAATGCGGATTTGAGGAAGGTGTTCATTGTTTCTGCAAAGCCTCCACGATGTTGACCCTCGACGCGGCCCACGCGGGATAGATGGATGACGCCAGCGCGGCGGCCACCGAAATCGCGAAGCCCATCGCGAGAAGCTCCGGCGTCATGAGGAAATACGCCTGATACCCCTGAGACATCGAAGGCGGCGGCGGCATTTCGATGCCTCCCGATATTTCGACGCCCCAGGAAATCGCCATCGAAAGCGCAACTCCGGCCGCTCCTCCGAGAACGCCGATCAGCAGCCCTTCGTAAAGGAACATCCGCATGGTCGTGCCCTGCGTCGCCCCGATGGCGCGCAGCGCTCCGCTCTCTCCCGTGCGCTCGAACACCGCCATCGTCATCGTGTTCGCCACGGAAAACATCACCACGACGGCGACGATTCCAGCGAAGATGCGGAACAGCCCCGTGTATAGATTGACCACCGCCTCGTAGAACCCGGCCAACTCGAGCCAGTCGCGGGTCTCGTAAGCCTCGGGCAGGGCCTCCAGGACGGCGTGGACGCGCGGCGCGATCTCGTCCAATCGATCGGTGTCGTCGATCAACACGATGACGCGCTCCACCGCGTCCGTGTCCAGCGCAACCCGCGCCAAGTCCGCGGGCACCTTCACGAAAACGCTGTCGTATTCGGAGCTTCCGGTGCGAACGATGCCGACGATCTGGAAGTCGACCGCGTTGATCAATCCGTCGAGCGAAGTGGTCAGCACGGTCACCCAGTCGCCGATGCCCGCGTCGATTCCCTTGGCCAATTCCGAGCCCACGACTCCCTTGTCCTCATCGCCGGGCAGGAGATTGCGGCCCTCGACGACGATCTCGAAATCGGCGAATTCCAACTCGCGGAATGGGTCGACCCCGATCACCGACATCGAAACGCTCGACCCGCCGGCGGTGCCAACCCCGGAAAACGTCAGCCTGTGCGTGACCGAAGAGACGCCCTCGATTTCCTCCAACGCCTCCTCCAGCGCGGCGACGTCGTGGATCATCACCTCGCCGGGTTCCGAGACATGCCGCTCCCAGAAACCCTCGGCGTAGATCTGCATGTGACCCAGCTGGGTGCGGATGGTGGTTTCGCGCAGCCCTTCGAATGTGAAGTTGATGAAGGCCCCGAAGCAGCACAGCGCGGCGTAGCCGACCGCGATGGACAGCACGGTGATGACCGAACGGCGGGCGTTCCGCAGGATGTTGAGGGCGGAGATGTAGGCCAGATCAAGCATGGCGTTCCTCCGTTCCAACCGCCGGCGGATCGGACCGCATGGTCAATTTGCCTTCCGAGAGCTCGATCACCCGGTTCGCCCGCTCGACCACCAACGGATCGTGCGTGGCGCACAGGAGGGTCGCGCCGCGGCGGGAGTTGATGTCCCGCAGGAGATCCATGACGTCCCGGGCCGTTTTGCGGTCGAGGTTCGCGGTGGGTTCGTCGGCGAGGATGACCGCAGGGTCGCAGACCAGGGCCCGGGCGATCGCCACGCGCTGCCGCTGTCCGCCCGACAGGCGGCCGGGTATCTTGTCCGCGTGATCGGACAAACCGACCAGCGCAAGTTTCTCGCGCGCGGCCCGCATCCGGTCCCGCCTCCGGACGCCTTGGAAGTAAAGCGGCCACGCGACGTTTTCCGCCGCCGTCAGAACCGGCATCAGGTGAAAGCTCTGAAACACGAATCCGATGGTCCGGTTCCGGAACTCCGCCAGTCGCCTTTGCGGAAGGGAGGCGATATCGGTGCCCATCACCCTTATGTCGCCGCCGTCCGCCCGGTCGAGCGCGCCGATCAGGTTGAGCAGGGTCGATTTGCCCGACCCGGACGGCCCCTGGACCGCCGCGAACGCCCCTTCGGGGATGGTCAGGTCGGCCTTGTCCAGCACCGTGAGCGAAAACACCGGATTCACGTAGGCCTTGGACACCGACTTCAGGGAAATCTCCGCCACCGGATCACCTTTCCGCGAGTTCGCGCGCGATCCGGGCCTTTTCAGTCCAGTCACCCTGTTCGGGCGCCTTTTCCGATAACAGCTCGTATATCCCGATCATGCCGCCCGCCATCGCCGGACTCCGCGCCTCCGTGAACATCGCGTCCAATAACAGCATGTCCTCCACCGCTTGTTCCGTTCGGCCGAACATGGCGGGAATATGCGCCGTGACATTGGCCCGTATAAGGCGGGGAGTGAATTTGTCCGGAGCCATGGAGACCGCGGCGTCGAGATGGCGCAGTCCCCGGTTGGCGTAGCGCATTCTGTTCGCGACTCCCCGCGAATCGCGCGCCAGCAGAGCGTAGGACGATCCCAGATAGGCGAGGGCGACCGGGTCCGCCGTATCTTTCTTCACCAAGGCTTCGAAGGCTTCGACGGCGCTCTCGGTGGAGGCGACGTCGCCCTCCCTCCCCGCGTCGTGCAGTTCCACCGCCTTGTCGAACGGAACCTCGGCGGCGGACGCCGGAGCCGCGGAAACCGCCGCCATCGAAGCGGCGATTAACGCGAAACCGATCGCGCGGATGGATTGGAAAGGAATCATTGGACTTCTCCTTCTATTGGATGTGGGTGGAATCCAAGGGATGAAAACCTTCGTTCACCGCGGAGAATTCCGGATTCGGAGTAGTGGCCGGATCCGGCGGTTCGCCGGGGTTGGCCTACCGGGCCACGGATCGAAGATATCCGGCCTTCCGCTTCCGCGGGGAAATTGGTCTCGGGGAAAGCGGCCGGACCCAATCGGCGAATCATCTACGAATCCCCCGTCTCGGCCTTGTAGGCCTCGAGCTCATCGAAGAACGGCCGACGCCATTCCTCCGAGGTCAAAATCTCCGCGTATTCGGGGTTCAGGCCGGGGTTGGCGGCCCATTGCTCCAAAATCACGAAATCCTCCCTGGCGGGACCGCGGTTGACGAGAAGCCTCGGCAGCCGGCTGACCGTTGCGGCCCGGACCAGGCGGACCACGGGATCCTGGGGCGCCTCCTTGACCGCCCTGTTCATCAGCGCCACGCCTCTCCATACATGGTACATGCGGGCGTAGCCCGGTCCCGGAATGATCAAGAACACTCCCCGCACGGGGTAGTCCCGGGCGATCAGGGATTGGGCGGAGCCCTGATACGCGGTGGCCTGCGCGAATCCGGGCAGGACATCGCGGGCATCGGCCAGTCTGCGGTTGGCCTCCCGCGCCCATCGCTGATCATGAGTGACGGAGGCGATGTCGTAGGCGGCCTTCCCGGCGCTGAACGGGTCGCCCCCTTCCCCGCTCTCCTCCGCCCAAATTTCCGTCGCCTCGTTCAAACGGGCCTCTTCCCCCGCCTCGACGGCGTCCGTGCTGATGCGGTACGTGCCATCGTCGTTGGTCGCCGGGGCGCAGGCCGCGAGGAATGTGGACAGGGCGAATCCGCACGCGAAGAGCGGTGCGGATCCGGATCGAATCCTTTTTTTCGAAGTCATTCCGTGGTTCTCCTTTCGGGATATTGGCTCCGCATCCGTTTTCTTCCATCTCGGGAAGGGGTTCCGCGGAGCGTGTTGGTTGCGCCATCCCCCGGCGGGGAGCGGCGCGCGCTTTCCCGAATTGACCCCGCCATCGCCGCCACGCGAACGAGCTCTTGGCCGCTCAGTCAGGGCGCGATCCAAGGGGGGGGGGGGGGGAATGGCCGATGCCCGGCTAAGCGGCCCGCACGGTCCCGCGGAAACCCGCCTCAATCGCGGCAATCCACGATCCCGCGGCGACACGATATTTTGACCGGTGTTCGTCCCACGCATGCTCATCCACCTCTGACTCGTTCTCCGCTCGGCACCCCAAACGCGGGCACGGGACCCGTCATAAAGCGCCCCGTCGGAAAACGCAACATTGGAAACCGAACCGATGGATACCCGGAATTCAGGGGGATGAAATGTTGGGCGCGGCGCCGATTCGGAAACCGCGTCACGGGCGCTCCGCCAAGGCCGTGCGATCCCGCGGAAACCCGCTTCAATCGCGGCAATCCGCGATCCCGCGGCGACACGGACATTTTGATCGGTGTTCGTCCCACGCATGCTCAACCACCTCTGAATCGTACTTCGACCGGCACCCCAAACGCGGGCACGGAACCCGTCATAAGGCGCCCCGTCGGAAAACGCAACATCGGAAACCGAACCGATGGATACCCGGAATTCAGAGGGATGAAATGTTGGGCGCGGCGCCGATTCGGATGCCGCGTCACGGACGCTCCGCCAAGCCCGCGCGTCCCGGCGGGGCCCGCTCCGGCCGAACGCCGGCCCCGGTCACGCCCCGAGCGCGCGCAGAAGATCCCTGCTGATGATGTGGCGTTGAATCTCGGACGTGCCGTCCCAAATGCGCTCCACGCGGGCGTCGCGCCAGAATCGCTCGAGCGGCAGGTCGTCCATCAAACCCATGCCGCCATGCACCTGGATCGCCGCGTCGGTCACCCGCGCCAGCATCTCCGAGGCGTAGAGTTTCGCGCTCGCGATTTCGCGGTTCGCGGCCAGACCCCGGTCCAACCTGTCCGCGGCGGCGAGCGTCAGGTAATCCGCCGCGTCGATTTCGGTGATCATGTCGGCCAACTGAAAGCCGACTCCCTGGAATTTTCCGATTTTCCGGCCGAACTGCTCGCGCTCCGCCGCGTAGTTCAAGGCGTGATCGAACGCCCTGCGCGCCCTGCCCACGCTCATGGCAGCCACGGTGATCCGCGTCGCGTATAGCCAAGTGTTCATGACTTCGAAGCCCCCGTCGACCTCGCCGAGCACCCGCGAATCCGGCAGGCGGCAATCGTCGAATTCGAGCACCATGTTCCTGTAACCCCGGTGCGAGACCGATCTGTAGCCATCCCTAATGGCGAAGCCGGGATCGCCGCGGTCGACGAGGAACGCGGTGATTCGTTTTTTAGGGCCCTTCGGCGTGTCGTCCTCGCCCGTCGCGACGAACACGATCACGAAGTCCGCGTGGTCGGCGCCGGAGATGAAGTGCTTCGTTCCGTTCAACACCCAGTCGCCGCCGTCGTGGACCGCCGCGCATTTCATCGACCTGATATCGGATCCCGCGCCGGGCTCCGTCATGGCGAGCGCGTCCATCCGTTCGCCCCTTACCGCGGGAAGGAGATACCTTTCGCGCTGCTCCCCCTCGCACGCCATCAGGATGTTCTGGGGCCGCCCGAAGAAG
>JANQKA010000203.1 GCA_028281405.1 Hasllibacter sp.
CGTTCACGCGGATGCGGTGACCGCGCAGCGCGTGGGCCGCGTTCTTAACCACGCCGGCCAGTCCGGCCTTGGAGGCGACGTAGGGCGCCAGCGGCGGCAATCCTCCGTGGACCGTGATCGACAGGATCATCACTGCGCTCAAGGGATGACCCGCGTCGATGGCGTGTCGGGAGACGCCCTGGAGCGCGAAGAATGCGCCCTTCAGATTGGGGTCGAGGATCGCGTCCCATTGCTCGGGCGTCGTGTCGAGGATGGATCCCCGGTCGGTGTTGGCCGCGGCGTTGGCGAAGGCGTCGATCCGTCCCATCGCCCGCGCGGCGCCGTCCACCATGGCTGCGACGCTCGCCGTGTCGCCCATTTCAACGTGTAGGGGCGTCGCGTCGACGCCGTTCCGCGAGAGCCGCCGCGCCTCCCCGGCGACGCGGTCGAGGTCGCGGTCGGCCAGCGCGAGGCGGACGCAGCCCCGGGCCGCGAGTTCCTCGGCGATCGCGAGGCCGAGGCCTTGGGCGGATCCGGTGACGAGGGCGTGGGTCGATCCGTGGGAATCCATGGCGGAACGGTGGAGCGGGCGGCGATTCGCGTCAATCCCGGCGGGCGCGTCAGGCCACGACCGGACGGGCTCCGGGCCTTCGGTTGGAGAACACGATCAACCCGATGATCGCGATGTTCATCAGGTTGAAGGCGATCCCGTTCAGGAACGCCCAGCGGTAGCCGCCCGTGGCGTCGTGGATCGCGCCCGAGAGCCAACCGCCGAGGGCCATTCCGACGATGGTGGCGAATATGACGATTCCGGTGCGTGTGCCGGCCTCTTTCGGCGGCATGTACTCCCGGACCACGATGGCGTAGCTCGGCACGATTCCGCCTTGGCTGAGTCCGAACAGAAACGTCACGGCGTAGAGCGAGGCGAGACCGGAAGCGGGCAGGAACGCGATCAGGGCGAGGCACTGAAGGGTGGATCCGATCAGGAGGGTCGCCGCGCCTCCGATCCTGTCGGCGATGAAGCCCGACGCGACGCGCGACACGACGCCGCACAGAAGCATGATCGAAAGCATCTCCGCGCCCACCGCGGGTCCATAGCCGAGGTCGCCGCACAGGGCGACGATGTGGACCTGGGGCATCGACATGGCGACGCAGCATCCGATGCCGGCCAAAGCCAGCATCCACATCAGCGCGGCGGGTTGAAAGGTCGTGGCGCGGGCGGCGAAGGCGGCGGTGGCGGCCGCGTGGGATTGGGCCTCCTCGGGGACGCGCCGGCGGAACGCCAGGGAGAAGGGAACCATGACGGCGACGGCCAGGGCGGCGAGGATCGTGTAGACCGGGCGCCATCCCTCCGCGGCGAGGATGTCCGAAAGGAGCCATGGCCAAATCGCGCCGGACAGATAGTTGCCCGACGCCACGATCGCCACGGCGATGCCGCGCCTGCGCATGAACCACTGGCTGATGTCGGCCATGAGCGGGCCGAAACACGCGCCGGTGCCGAGGCCGATCATCAGTTGGATCGCCGAGACGAGGGCGATCGAGGGGGCGGCGGCGGCGAGGAGGAATCCCCCGCCGACCAGCGCGGCGGCCCCGAGAACGCAAATGGTCAGCCCGAAACGGTCGACGACGCGTCCGAACAGGAGGTTCCCGAACGCGTAACCCGCCATCGTCACCGTGTAGGGGAGCGACGAAACCGAGCGGGACGTTCCGAATTCGGCCTCCATCGACGGCAGGACGACGATCACCGCCCACAGGCCCACGTTTCCGACGATGGAGATCACGAGGGTGATCGCGAGTCGGATCCAAGAGTAGCGGCTGTCGAAGACCATGGCCGCGAGTCTATGACGCTTCCCGTCCCTTTGGAATCGCCGGGCCGCTTCGGGAGTTCTTCGTCCCGCCGGATCGTCGGTTCGAGGCGTTGGTGATCGGGGAGGGTTCACGGAAACCGCGTCGCGCCGCGACGGGCGCGGAGGGCGGCGGAGATTCCGAGGGGATTTCACGTCCGTTCGCGGCGCCCCGACCCGCTCGGCGGCGGAAGGGAATTTCGCGGCGCGACGGAGTGATGGGTCGGAGCGGGTGGTGTCCGACACCGCTTCCACGTCGCGATTCGAATCCGCGGGAGATTCGCGGTCGGATTCGGCGCCTGCTGGGCGGTAATTTCGCGGCGCGGCGGATCGGGTGGTGTTTCGACTCCGCCCCCTCGACGCGATTCGAATCCGCGGGGGCCCGCGGGCGGGCGTGGCGAGCCGGCGGGACGAGAATATCACACGGTGGAGTGGTGGATTGCATCGGGTGGTGATTCGACTCCGATCCCTCGCGGCGATTCGATTCCGCGGAGCTACGCGGGCGGGCGCGGAGAGCCAGCGGGACGGGAATATCGTGCGGCGGAGTGGCGGATTGGATCGGGTGGTGTTTCGACTCCGCTCCCCCGTCGCGGTTCGGAATCCGCGGGGATCGGCCGCGCCGCCGGGACGTGAATTTCGCCGCGCGGTGGGATTGCGGATTGGATCGGGTGGCGTTTCGACTCCGTTCCCGGGCCGTGATCCGGTGATCCGCGCCGCGCCCGGAGCGGATCGCGGCTCCCTGGATCATCGTTCCAACGCGTCCGGGGGGAGGTTTGATGGAAAGCGGCGAACAAGGCGGTTCGCCGGGCCAAAGGGCCGACCGGCGGGTGGTGGATGCCGCCCCGGAGAATCTTAGCGGGAGTTTCGTCGGCGCGGAGCCGGAATGGAACGCTTGCGGAATCCGGGGTTCGGAAGCATCGGGTACGCGGCGTTTGACCGGAGATGAACGCGATGGCCCGTGATCCAACCCGTGGCGGTTCGCGCCGCGACGCTCCCTTTTTCCCGCCGCCGGAGCGGAAGGGGCGCGGCGCGGCGGCCGGGTCGGGAACACGCCGGCCGGACCCGCCGTTCGGCGTCGAATTCGAAGTGATTCGGGATTCGGGGCGCGGCGCGGTGGCCATGCCGGGAACAGGCCAGCTGGACCCTCCGCTTGGCGGCGATCCCGGAGCGACCCGTGATCCGGGGAGCGCGGAAAAGCCTCCCCATACGGAAAGGCGGGTGGGAAGCCCGCGCCTCCCGAAGGGGCGGACTCGCGGAGTGGCCTCGTCCCGCGGTCGTTCGTCCCCTTCCGCGCCGGGCGGCCTCCCTCCTCCACCGTTCGCGGCTTTGTCCGCCTGTCCCGCCTCCGAGCCGCCGCGGTTCCGACGGGCCCACGCTCCGAAGGGCGGTTCACGGTGGATATCCCGTGCCTGACGTCGTCATCGGACGCATCGGGTTGACCGGCCTCGTCGTGCGATTCGGAGACGCGCTGTCGGACCCCGCGAACCGGGCGGCCATCGCCTTCGGGGCGGCCCTGCGCGAAGCGGACTGGACGGGCGTGAGCGAGGTTTCCTCGTCGCTCGTGTCCGCCTTCGTCCGTTTCGACCCGTTCGTCCTGCCCCACTCCGAACTCGAGGCGCGGCTCAGGGAATTGGTCTCGGCGAGGGACTGGACCGGGGCCGACCTTCCGCGGGGAAGGCGCCTCCACGAGATTCCCTGCGCGTTCGGCGGGGAGGCGGGGCCGCAATTCGACGATCTGCGCGCCCGGGCCGGATTGTCCCGGGACGCGGCGGTGGCGGAGCTGACCGGAACGCCCGTCCGCGTCCTGGCGCTCGGATTCGCGCCCGGGCAGGGATACCTCGGCCTGCTGCCCGAACGATGGGACGCGCCCCGTCTCGCCGAACTGCACATGGCTCCCCAGGGCGCGCTGCTCCTGGCGTTGAGGCAGTTCATCGTGTTCACCGACGCGTCGCGGACGGGCTGGCCGTGGGTGGGTTCGACGGCGTTCCGCAGTTTCCGTCCCGAAGCCGACGATCCCTTTCCTCTCCGTCCGGGCGACGAGGTCCGGTTCCAAGAGGTTCCGGAAAGCGAGATCGAAGGGATGCGCGCCTCCGGCGCGGACGGCGGGCGGATGGAGACCCTTCCGTGACGCTGGTGGTGAACCGGATCGGACCGGGTGCGTCGATTCAGGATTTCGGGAGGCCCGGGTGGATCGGGCGCGGCCTGAGCGTGGGCGGCGCGCTCGACCCGGTGGCGTTGCGGGAGGGCGCCGCGGTCCTGGGCCACGAACCGGGGGCGGCGGCGCTGGAGATGATCGGGATGGGCGGGGGATTCACGGCGGAGGCGCCGGTGTTGGTCGCCGTCACCGGGGCGGGCATGTCCTGCGCCGTCGACGGCGCTCCCGCGGCGTCCTACGCGGGGCACGGGCTGGAGCCGGGTCAAACGCTGGAGGTGGGCCCGGCCCGCGTCGGCGTGGCCGGGTATCTCCACCTCGGCGGCGGAATCGCCGGGGAGCCCGTCATGGGATCCAGGGCGGCGCACTTGCGCGCGGGGATTGGACGCCCGGTCGGGGCGGGGGACCGGATCGAGGCGGCCGGGGGAGGCCGTCCAGGCCGCGCGCTTGCTGCTCCCGACCGGTTCGCGGGAGGCGAGGCGAGGGTGATCGAGACGATGCAGTCGGGAATGTGGAGCGCCGCCGAGCGCGCGCGATTCTCGGAAACGGTTTTCCGCAAGCACGCCAGATCGGACCGGATGGCCGCCCGGATCGACCCGGAGGGAGAGGGGTTCGCGCTGGAGGGCGGACTGTCCGTGGTCTCCGAAATCGCGTTGCCGGGCGACATCCAGATCACGGGGGACGGCACCCCATTCGTATTGCTGCCCGAATGCCAAACCACCGGGGGCTATCCGCGGATCGGGGCCGTCATCCCCGCCGACCTGCCCTTGGTCGCCCAGGCCCCCGCGGGCGCGGAATTGCGTTTCCGGTGGGTGTCGCTGGAGGAGGCTCTTGAGGCCGAACGCGCCCGCTCGGAGGAATTGCGGGCGTTGCCGTCGCGGACCTCGCCGTTGGTTCTGGACCCGGCCGGAGCGGGGAATCTGCTTGCCCACAACCTCGTGGGCGGGGTTGTTTCGGCGGACGACGACGGGGAGGAGTGAGCGATGCGCGTGGATTTGAACGCGGACATGGGGGAAAGTTTCGGCCCGTGGAAAATGGGCAACGACGCGGAGTTGCTGGAGATCGTGACGTCGGCCAACATCGCCTGCGGTTTCCACGCGGGCGATCCCGACGTGATGGCCGGGACGATGGAGCGGGCCGTGGCCCGGAACGTGGGCATCGGAGCGCATCCTGGATTCGACGACCTTCAGGGCTTCGGCAGGCGGAGGATGAATCTGCCGGACGCGACGTTGGCGAACCTCGTGCGCTATCAGGTCGGCGCGGCACGGGCGATGGCTCGGTCCGCCGGCGGCAAGGTGCGCCACGTTAAATTGCACGGCGCGATGTCGAACATGGCCTCGGAGGACGAGGGCATGGCGAAGGTCGCCTACGAAGCGGCTCTGTCGGTGGATCCGGACATCATCGTCGTGGTTCTCGCGGCGACCGCGCAGGAGCGGGCCGTCCGCGCCCTGGGCTGCCGCTGGGCGGGCGAGATATTCGCGGACCGCGCCTACAATCCGGACGCGACGTTGGTGGACCGCTCGAAGCCCGGCGCGATGGTGCACGATCCGGCGGTGGCGGGGCCGCGGATCGCCGACATGGTGAAGGCGGGAGCCATCATCCCCGGGGAGGGCGATCCGATTCCGGCCCGCATCGACACGGTTTGCCTGCACGGCGACGGGCCGGAGGCGCTCGCCATCGCCCGGTCGACGCGCGCGGCGCTCGAAGCGGACGGGATCGAAGTGCGTCAATTCGACGGACGCCGCGGCTGAGCGGCGG
>JANQKA010000216.1 GCA_028281405.1 Hasllibacter sp.
AATTCAGCCCGAATCCATGACAAATTCCGAAGCGAACACGCCCCAGCATCCTCTGCTCGTCCGGTCTGGCTACGGGAACCGCGAATCACCCCGGAGCGAATCGCGAATCACCACCACCGATGACGACCGTTCGCGAATGCTGGCTCTTGGCCCGATCAACCTGGCCATGCTCCGCCCGCAATTGGAAGACTTTCAGAACGACTTCGGAGCTCCGCGAATCACCAAATCCGCTGTCGACCGCTCACGAATTTGAAGTTCGGCACGATTCCGTATCCCTTCCAGCGGTCCACACGCGACCGTCTATTTGGGAAAGCGCGTCGACGCGGGCCGGGAAACGCGTGGCGGCCCTCCGCGCGGGTTCCGGCCGGAACCCCGCGCGGAGAGGGAGGGGGACTCAGCCCTCGGGCATCCGGGTCCCCGAACGGGCGATGTCGCGGATCTGCGATCGGCCAATGCCGAGATCCCTCAACTCGCGGTCGGACAGTGCCCACAACTCGTCACAGGTGCGCCGATAGGCGCGATGTACCCTCACGGTCTCCGCCATGGCGCGGAAGGTTTTTCCCAGTTGCATCGGATTTCTCCATTTCCCGACGGCGCGGGATTGCGCCGCCGGGAGCCAAGATAGCCTGATGCCGCACCGCGGCATAGATTCATTCCGTCAATCCCGCATTGACCTCCGTGCAAACCTGGCGGCCCGGTTCCGGGTTCGGGAAAACCCATGGTGGAAGCCGATTCCCCCAGTTCCCCTTCAATCACCAAGCCCTCATCCGGGCGTGGCGGGTCGCGGAACGCCAGGGCGCTCCGCGACCGAATGCCGCAATGCGGCATAGGTCCGACGGGGAAGACCATGGCGGGGACCGGTTTCATGTGGCTGATCTTCGCCGTCAAAGGGGCAACGGCCAGCGGAGTGGGCACGGTGAGCGACATCGCCGGAAACGACCGACCATCCGCCAACACGAACGCGGAGTTCACGACCTCACCATTTC
Source organism: Hasllibacter sp. (assembly GCA_028281405.1). GTDB lineage: Bacteria > Pseudomonadota > Alphaproteobacteria > Rhodobacterales > Rhodobacteraceae > JANQKA01. The sequence continues at coordinate 987 of JANQKA010000216.1, forward strand.
GCGCATCCATGTTTCCGCTCATTCCCCGCCCCTCCGACCCCAACCGGCGATTTCGGCGCGTGGGCGGTTGACGGATCAAGGGCGGCGGAACAGCGGTGTTCGCGGTTGATGCTCAGAACCACGAGGTGTCAACCGCGCTCCCATGAGCCAACCCGTAGTTGACTGGGGAGACAATGGATCTGCGAAGGCCAAGGCACGGACACCCGCATCGGTGCAGGGAACACCCGGTTCAAATCCGGGAATTCGGAGTTGGTCAGGTGCGACAACGTGGTTGGTGGCGGAGCGGCGGAGAACGCCGGATCGTTGAGGGGACGCGACGGTGAGCGGAACCATCGCCGCGGTTCTCACGGTGTCGACGACCGCCGAAGGAGGAATTGGCTCGTCCACCCTGTTCGACCTGCAACCGTCCCGACCGGTGATTCCGGCGAAAGAGCTGTTGTAGGTCGCGCGGATGGTGACCGCCGATTCCGCGAACCTTCGCCCGCCGGTGGCGCCCAGGCGACGAGCGCGTCGATGGAGCGGATGAAGAGGATTTTCCGACATGAAATGGGCGTTCGGCGCGATGATTGCGGCGGGAGCGACCTCGCGGCGGCGCTTCTCGCAACGATGACCTCGGCTCGGCGCAGCGAAATCCATGTGTGATGTAGTCGAACACCTGTATCCCTTCCGAACACCGGAACATATGCCGCATGCGAACCGGTGGACGGGTGGACGCGGGACGACCCATGGGATGTGAGGCACCCCCGTCAGGCGCATCACCGTCTTGCCGAAACGTTTTTTTCATTTTGGCGCAACGTACCCCCTTACAGAAGGAAGAAGAGAGTGGTAGATGCCTTGGAAGTGGCGATGTCACGTTGTCCGCAACACACGGAGGCTGAAATGGTCAAAACAGAGAAGGACAAACACGGCCGCACCTGGGAGTACTACGATGACCCAGGTGGCGAATGGCGTTGGCGCTGCAGGGATGCGAACAAAAAAATCGTGTTCGCCGCCCACAGGGGCTTCAAAACCAAGGATGACTGCGTTGAGAACGCCAAACTGCCCAGGATGACCTGCGACCCGTCCCAAACTTTTTGGCC
>JANQKA010000275.1 GCA_028281405.1 Hasllibacter sp.
CGTTGATCGTGTCGTCGCCCTGGCCGCCGGTGATCGTCTGTGCGCCTGCGCCGGCGTTGACCGTGTCGTCGCCCGCTCCGGCGTCGACGGTCATGAGGGTTTCGCCCCGGGAAACGAGGTTGTGGGTGTCGCCGCCGGCCCCGCCCATGAACACGCCATTGTCGGCGCCGCCCTTGAACACGCCGTTGTCGGTGGGGGTCGTTCCACCACCGCCGCCGTCGTCGTCTCCGCACCCGGCCAAAACGCCGAGCGCGGATGCGGCGCCCGTGGCCAATCCGAGGGAGGAACGTCTCTCGAAGTTCCCGCGGTTCGCCGTGAAAGGAAAATCGTTACGCACTTGTGTCTCCGTCATTTGGGGCGCTTCGCGCCACGGTTGTCCGTTCCTTCGGTGAAGTCCGTCGCCGCGGTTCGTCTCCCACGCCTGATTCGCGGTCGGACGGAGTGTCGACATGCTCCCGTGTTTGGTCCCTGGCTTCGGGTACGCCGCCCATGCGCGACAGAGAGAGTGTAAACTATAATTAAAGGGATTGCAAGTATTTCTTCCACGTAAATCAAGAAATTGGCTCACAGGCGCATACAACACGCCACCGTGCGAACAGAACAACTGACGCCGAAACGCCAAGATGGGGCGGGCGGGACCATGCGGAACCGCGCCCCGGCACCGAAAACCAAGCAGGATCGACCTCGGAATGAACATCCATCTCGGCGGGTCCACTGGCCTGCGGCGTTCAACTTGTTGGGTCGTTCCGTTCGGAATCGCAGCACGACGCCGAGCCACAGGCCGAACCCACCCTGCGACGAACGATTTGAGCAGTGAATTCCCCGGGCCGCGGCGTCACCTTTGATGGATCGGTCTGTACGGAACCACACCCCGGCACCGAGCCTCAGGAAGATCAACCTCGGGACAAATCGACCGAAAATTAATGTGAACCCAGCAGAGAACCGCCACCGCGCGCCGCGCCGGAACCTCCGACACAGGGCCATTCCTAGGATCCCGCCTACATAAAGCGATATTGATAGCCATCGAAGCACTAAAAAACAGGAGAATCCGACAGCGACCACGCAGGTGGAGGAACACCGACGATTCACCTCGAATGGAAGGCGAAACGGGCAGCCCAACCGAGGTCCAAACGCGACACGACCCAAGATCCACGGCAGAATCGTGCTTCGGAGGAGGCGCAGGCAGCTTTTTACTTGTCAGGCCAATGGTTCTGTGGAAACAGGGTGCCACCGTACCGAAATCCACCAACGAATGAAGGACTGATTCGATGTCGAAGCCCCAGGGCCACATGGAGCGAACCGAGCGAATTAGAACCGCCATGGCATGGCGGGTACGCCCCGCTGGGACGGGTACGGTACAGGGGGAAACCCCGATACTGGCACGAATTGGCATCAATCTCGATAGGTATTCCGTGCCTGACCCGACCAGGGAAATCGAACACGCCACCACGTCCGCCCACGACACCACGACGGCAACGAAAACCCTGTCAGGGTTGGAAGATTCACAAGTTGGTCGAATGGCTTGCCCGACGCAGACATATGTGCTAAACGACGGATCAAACGGGAGGTTTTGATGAAACAGGGAGAGATCGTGCTCGCGGCCCTGGCCGGCGGAGGGTGGAACAATGGTTTCTCCCCCATACAGATCCAAAAAACGCTCTTCCTAATCGATGAGGAAGCGGCTGAATACATCGGAGGTCGGTGCTTCAACTTCGCACCCTACCACTATGGACCTTTCGATCAGGCCGTCTATTCTACCCTCGACGATCTCGAAAGTCAAGGACTGGTCGAGCAAATCAACACCGGAAGGCATCGAAAGTTCGTCCTCACCAAGGATGGCTTCAATGCGGGATCAAAAATTCTCAAGTCAATGGACCCGAAACCGAAAAACTACATTCGACGCGTGGCCGAATGGGCGAGATCCCTTTCATTCCAGGAACTTGTGGCGGCAATCTACCACAAGTACCCAAATATGCGAGAAAAAAGCGTGTTCCGCTCATGACCATTCTTGTCGCCTTCAACTGCACTGACGGGGTCGTCATCGGCGCCGACAGCATGCTCACCTTGTTCGCGGGAAACGACAACGCTTCACGTCGCACATCCAACAAAATGTACACCGCCGCGGGAAATAGAATATTTGCCTATGCGGGACGTCAGGACAACGCCGAATTGCTCAGGGTTGGTTTTGAAGCAAACCCCGTAATTCTCTCGGAGTCGTCCCATCCCATTGATTATCCTTGCGATTTGATTCGCACCATACACAATCGCTTTCTGTACATGGGGGTTCCTCAACCAATCGATGTCCATTTCGTACTCGCATACGAACACAACGACACCCATCACTGCTGTATATTCAATGGAATGTCCCCATTTCTGCTTACTGAAATCGATTTTTTCTCTACAATTGGAAGTGGAGCCGATTTGGCGGAGGTGTTTCTTAAATTCATGGTCAATAGCCTTTGCCCAAACGGACGTCCCAACGTGAAAGACGGAAGACTACTTGCCACTTGGGCGATTCTACACCTTATTCAAACAAGCGCCGGAGGAATTGATGGGCCAATCCACATCGCGGTACTCGAGAAAAACGCGGAAAACAAATATTCCGCCCGCAAATTGCAAGAATACGAAATTGTGAACGAATTAACCATTATCCGTGATTTTCAATTCGCCATGCCTTATTTACTAACCGAAACCAGATCAGGTTCCAAAATCGAAGAACCCGAGTTGCCACCGAGCATCTAACAATGTGCTTCGGGATCTACATCATGACACAACGACACCCCCGACAAGCCAGAGGATCGGCCTCCGAGGCGGTCTCCGTTATCGCCCTCCTGCTTCCCTTAGGCGCCCCGGAACGCCGGCTGTCCGACATCGTCGACGTGATGGACCGGGCATTGGAATGGCTCCAGAGACGCACGCGGACGTAGAACCGGCCCCTGCCAGAGGACATCGAGGATCTGCGCGCTCTGGCGCGGAAGATCGGGGATATCTGGCCCGCCGCGGCGAGGATTCCGCATAGACGGTGTTCTCGTCGATCCTGGAGAATTCCGCCGGAAGGCCCCCGGCGGTCCTCGGTTGCGTCCGCGCCATACACGACCTCAGGATGCAAAACTCCATGTTCACCGAGACCGACCACATCTTGAAATGAATGTCCACAGGTCCTATGCCCAAGTCCAGAACGGGATTACGAATCAACTGTGATTCAGACATGGCATCAAATATCCGATGAAGGAAACGAAATGACACTGATCGAAAGCGTTCTCAAGAGAGGACACGACGCCGCCCACTCCTACGTCCAATCATGACGATTGAAGTGACTGCAGATGGCTGCTCCTGCATCTTCAAGATGAAAGACGGCTCCGAAAAAAGGGACTTCAAAGGAGATGACTTCGAAACGGTCCTGCTCGCTGTCACACAAAGTGTCTACGAGAAATTGAGGCAGAAAGGAATACTCCGATTCGCCACGGACAGGATCAATCCTGTCTTGTCTGAACATGATCCCTTCCGAAGGGTCAACGACTGGCTTGTGATGGAAGGTGATTCCAACAAAAGCGTCTCCATCGCTTTTGGACTGTCGCCTCCACAAATGTTCGTCACCGGAGGAAACAAGCAAGTCGAAAATCTACCCAACCTTCCGTGGCGAGTGGTGTTCAAATTCGATGGCGAATCCCGTGAAGGCATGGGAGAAAACTTGATTGAAGCCATCGAAAATGGTTTGGAAAAAGTTCATTCCGCCTGATTCCCTTCTCAACAAATTATACGATGGGGCGCCCAAGCCGCCTCGTCGTAGTCGCACAAACTTTCCCGACATCGCAGGAGACGGCGACGAGCGGAGCAACACCGGCTTCGTCGTAATTCTGCGCGGAACGCGGAAGTTCGTCCACCCTAATCTGAAGTTCCACGCCCCGCCCGCCAACGTCCGGCACCAAGGCGACACCGCTTCCAATGGTCTTCCCGTCGGTTCGGAACCGATTCCTCCTCACCCGGCGGGGCGTTCAATAAAGATTCAAGTCCGCTCGAAGACCAGGGTTGAATGCGGGTCTCACATGAGAAGAGACCGGCATGGCCGTCCAGTCCGTCGCCAAGACGTGATGTGGAGAAACATTGGTGATGCTGGAACTCAACCGATGCCGGCGCCAACAGCGGGTTCTGGGGAGATCCCTGTCCCGTGCGGACTGTTCGCGTCCGCATTGTTTCAGAGCGGAAACGCTAAAATTTTCGCTACGAGTCTGCCGTCGCGAAACAACGACCTTTTGATACGTCGTCTGGTAAATAGTTGGAAATCACCTGTAAATTCAGGATGTCGGGCGGGTCGGCGACCCATTGCATGAGTTGAAATATGCCTGAGAAATCTTATATGAGGCAAAGCAAGGAGGAGAAAATCGATGAACAGGCGCGAAATCGTGCTGGCGGCACTTGCAACCTGGGGCGAGGGAATCGGATACTCTCCGATCCATGCTCAGAAGGTGCTTTTTCTGTTCGACCGAGAGTCCAAGGATCTGGTCGGGGCCCCATTCTTCAACTTTTCGCCGTACGACTACGGCCTCTTCGACCGTGCCGTGTACGAGGTATTGTGCGACCTGGAGAAGGGTGGGTTTGTCGAGTTGCGGAAGTCGAAGAGATACCGGGAATACTTCCTGACCGTCGAAGGCTACCGGGCTGGGACGGCGGAATTGAACAAATTGCCTGAACAAGCGGAGAATTTCTTGCGGGATCTGGTCGAGTGGGTGAGGGAGCTCAGCTTCAGCCAGCTTGTTTCAAGGATATACGACAAGTATCCTGACATGAAGGAGAACAGCGTGTTCCGCTCGTGACGGTTTTTGTCGCAATCCAATGAGCTGAATCCTGTGGATATTCGATTCCAGCGATTCGGGGCATGGATGCGGTAATTTCGTTTGGGCGTGTGCTCTTCCTTCTTTGATCGCTTCCCCGCGCGAATCGGTGGGCCGATCGCGGTGTGAGCGTCAGTCGGAGGCTTCCGCGGCCCGTTCCGGTTTCGCGAGCGCGGAGCGGGTCCGACGACGCGGGGGATATCCACCCGCGGAACTACCGGATCCCGTCCCCGACTTGCGCTTCGAAGAATTTTTCTGTTCGGGAACTCGTGTCCCGCGTCCGTCATGTGACGCCGGATCGCGCTCTTGCCGGACACCACGCTTTCTCGACCCGGGCCGCCCCACCAAACTGTCAAGGGTGCGCCACGGGAAATCGTTGGAGGCGATGCGCACCGGCACTCAACCGAGTCACGGTCCAAGACCAGCGGGGATGCCCGCGATTCTTGAGCGGAGAGGCCGACCCGGTCGTTCCGCGCGGCGCGGTGTCCGCTCCCTCCAACCGTGAATCACGCGATGCTTCACGCCACGCCGTCGGGCGGTATCTTCATGCCCGAACCGAATCCGGAACAGGCGGCGGCGGTCGAGGCCACCGAAGGCCCGGTTTTGATCCTGGCGGGAGCGGGCACCGGCGAGACGCGGACCCCGACCGCACGGATGGCGCGCATCCACGCCGAGGGACCGGCGGGCCACGCCAGGTCATGGCCACCACCTTAACCAACAAGGCGGCTGGCGGATTGCGGAGAAGACCGCGGACGATCATCGGGGACGCGGCGGAACACTTCAATTGGGTTGGCGCCTTCCACTCCCCGTCCGCGCCATTCCGCGGGAGAACGCCGAATTGGTCGGCCTGTCCCCGTTCTTCGTGCTGCTCGACGACTCCCGGAGGACGCCTTCGTCGGCGGGGTGATGGAGGGAGCGGGACGGGCGGAACACCGCGAAATATCCGACTTGACCGGCCACCGCAAAAAACATGGGATGGGATTCCGGGGATTGCCCCGACGACGTCAAGGAGTTGTGCGGCGGACGGTTCCTGGAGGCGCTCCGGTTCGTCAGGGAGGCGGCGACCCGGCTGAACTCCCGCGATTTCGGCGACCTGATCGGCCGCGCCGTGCGGATGTTCAGGGAGTGTCCCGCCGTGACGAAGAAATCCCGGATGTCGTTCCGCCACATCCTCGTCGACGAATACCAGGACTTCAATCCGGCCAAGGAGGCGTGTGTGGCCCGGCCCGCGGGCGGCGCGGACGCCAACCCGTGGCGCTCCGGCGACGCCGATCAGGCCATCCACACTTGGCGCAGCGCGAACGAGGACAACATCCATTGTTCGATGGTCGTGTGGGCGCGGGATGCTGGGCTGTCGGTTGGAAGGCGCGTATGCGGCGGGATCCCCGATGGTTCCGCGGGCGCGGATGGTGTCGCGATCGGGCAACGCGTTTCACTCGCCACGCCTAGCTCGATGGTCGCGCGGTTGCGGATCGTGGTGCGGGCTTTCGACGGAGACCGCGGTTCGTCGAGACAAGAATGAATTTCGACATTGTGCGCCGCATCGCGGTATGCGAATTGTCCGCGCGGACGCGGAAAAGGAGAGCGGACATTCGGCGGATGCCACGATCCGTCGGGACAGGGACGGGAGTCCGACATATCGCGAGCCATCGAGTTGGACATTATGGCGGCGACGGCGGACAAGGGTGCGGGTGCTTTCGACGGATGTCGAGGTCCATCGGAACAAGGAAGAAATCCGCATGACGCGCTCACCGGACCATCGGGACGACGGATTTTTTCCGTTGGAGGCCGCGGAGCGTCAGGAGGAGCGGAGGAAAATCATGCGGCACGGGAACGCGGTTGGGTTTGTCGCCTGGCCTGACGGACGGAATGCGGGATGGCCGGGGTCGGCGCCGTGCATCCCGCGTCGCGGAACTTTGGACGAGACCTCCTCCTTGCCGGATGGTCGGAAGGCGGGGCGGTCGGGAATGGCGCGGGACATCCCTTGGCGCGGGAACATGGTTGGGAACGCGGATCGGCTGGACACGCGCGGGGCGAAGCGGCCCATGGTCGGAGACCCGGTGTCCAGGATGACCGTTGGAGAGTTCGCGGTGTTGGGGCCGCGCGCCACGGAGCCCCGCCCGGTTCGGCGATTCACGGGTGGAATCCAGCGGGCCGTGCGGATCTTGGTCATTGCCACGGCGGGACCACCGGGCGTGGCGGGCGGAAAATTCGAAGCGGATCGGGGTGTGACATTTTCCGAGGCCATGGAGGGGTGCGCGGGGAATCCCTCCACTTCGGCGCCCATCCCAAGGACGGGGGAATCCCGTGGTCGAACGCTTCCAAGTCCGGCGCGGATATTCGGTGGATCGATGACGAACCCGCGACGCCGGACCGGCGGCGCGACTCGGCGGCGCGGCGCGGTCGTGAAATCCTTTCCGGACAAGGAGATGAGTGGCGGATTCCGGCCCGTTTCCGGTGGGTTCACGCGGCCATTGCGCCCACGCCCGCCCGTTCCGGCACCCGGATTCGGGCGATCGGTTTTCCGCGCGTGTGAACAAGGGCGATTGGAGGATGCGTCATGACAAGGAAACCTCGATCATCCCCTAACGCTCCCGGTCGGAAGTCGCGCGGGACCGGAAAACAAAAACGTCCGGCCGAGGTCGGAAAAATAGAGGCGTTGGCGGCGAAAGGGTTGACGGCCCCGGAAATCGCCAAGCGGCTCGGCGTGAAATATGAAGTCGTGAACTACGCGAAGAGCAAATGGAACATCCCGATCAAGAGGGTCGATCCAAAATCGGTCGTGTACAGGAAATTCGAAACCGAAGAGGCGTTGGCGCTCCGCGACGCCGGGAAAACGGTGTCGGAGGCCGCCAGGATCCTGGGAGTGGATAAAACCGCGATCCGG
>JANQKA010000338.1 GCA_028281405.1 Hasllibacter sp.
ATCACCGGCGAGCCGCCGTGCACCAGCGCCGGAACGACCCCGTTGGGATTGATCGCCAGATATTCGGGCTTCAGCTGATCCCCCGAAAACAGGTCGAGCTTTCGCTCGTCGAACGCCATGCCCTTCGCGTGCAAGGCGTAGCGCACGCGCTGCGAGCAGGTCGATTGCGGAGCGTTGTACAGAATCAATTCCATCGGCCTCAGTCCCAATTCAAAATCCGGGGAAGCTTTCCGCGGCGGGCGAGCGTTCCCACGATGCCCAGCGGGTAAAACATCAGCGACACCATCATGATGATCCCCGTCGCCAGAACGTTGATCTCGGACGCGCCAAGGGTGGCGACGAATATTTCGTTGAAGGCCACGATCAGGACCGTGCCCAGCGCGGGGCCCGCGATCGTGCCCTTGCCGCCCAGGATGCACATCAGCACCATGTTCACCGACATCAGGACCACCAGGAATATGTTGGGCCTGATGTAGGTGAGATACTCGCCCCAGACCGCGCCCGCCATGCCCACGAAGAAGGCGGAGATCGCGAAGGCCAGAACCTTGTGGAAACGCGTGTCGATGCCCGCGCTTTCCGCTTTTATCTCATCCTTCGAAATCGCCCGGAGGCCCAATCCGAATTTCGAATGCTTGATCCGGTAGGACGCCCACGTCGCGAACGCAGCCATGGCCACGAAGGCGTAGTAATAGGGCAGTTTGGCCCATTCGGCGGGCAGGTCGTTCGCCGGCAGGGCCACGCCCGCCGCGCCGCCGACGAAATGCCAATTCTCGAACAGGATCCGGGCGATCATCACCAGCGCCAGGGATGAGATGATGAACGACGGCCCGCGCACCCGCAGCGTTATCAGCCCGATCATGTAGCCGACCAGACCCGCGAGAAGTCCCGCGAAGGGAGCCAGGACGATGGTGGAGATTCCCATGCGGGCGAACACCATTCCGGCGAAATAGCCGCCGATCGCGAAGAACACGATGTGCCCCAGCGAGATGTAGCCGGTGAACCCGCCCAGGATGTTCCAGCCCGACGCCATGACCACATACATCGCGGTGAACAGCGTCAGGTGGATCAGGTAATTGTAATTGCCCGCGAATTGCAGCGCGGGAAGCAGCAGCAGCGCGGCCAGGAGCGTCAACGGGAACCAGGCCGACCGGGTCTTGTCGACCGTCCCGGCCAGGCCCGAATCGCGGGCGCGCCGCGCCGCGACGACCTCGGATGCGCCGAATTCCGCCATCACGCCAATTCCGGTTTTTCGCCGAACAATCCCTGCGGCCTGACCAGCAGAACCACGAACAGGGCCACGAAGAAGGTCAGGGTCGACCAGACCGCGCCGACGTAAAATCCGACGAACGCCGCCAACACCGAAAGGATGAACGCCGCCAGGACGGTCCCGAATATCGACCCCATGCCGCCGAGCACCACGAGGCTCATCAGGATCACGATCCACTCCCAATGCTTCGACGGAAAAAACGAAAACACGAAGGAGACCAGCGCTCCGGCCGCGCCGGCCAGCCCGACCCCGATGGCGAAACTCGCCAAGCTCACGAGGTTGACGTTGACGCCCAGCAATTCCGCGGCCTCCCGGTTCTGCGTCGTCGCCCGGATCGGGTAGCCGAACCGCGAATGCTTCAGGAACAGCGCCAGGGCGGAAATGATCCCCAGCGACACCATCCCCGCGTAGAGTTGCCCCTTCGGAATGAACACGTCGGCGATGAAGAACGCGTCCGTGGCGTAGTCCGGAGAGGTCACGCGCTGCGTGTTGGTGAAAACCGTCCCGAGAAGCCCTTCCATCACCATGGCCAGCGCGAAGGTGAGCAGGACGGTCATTTCCGAATACTTGGCCGAGCGCGCCTCGCGCTCGAACACCAATTTGTACAGCAGCACGCCGGTTCCCGCGAGGATCGCCGCCGCCACCGGCAGGATCAGCAGCGGGTCGACGCCCGCCAGCCTGAACGCCCAATAGGCGATATACGCGCCTGCCATGATCAGGGATGGGTGCGCGAGATTCACGATCCGCATCACCCCGAACACCAGGCTCAGCCCCGCTCCCATCAGCGCGTAGACCCCTCCGAGCGCCAGCCCGAGGATCGCCGTCTGAACAATATCCGCCATCACGCCTCACTCCTCCCGCCGAGATAGAGTTCCCCGATGCGCGGATCCCGGAGCACCTCGTCGGCGGGGGCCTCGAGCAGGGTTTTGCCGAGATCCAGCACGATGCCCCGGTCCGCGTGCTTCAGACCCATGAGCGCGTTCTGCTCCACCAGCACGATGGTGATGCCCTCCGCGGCCATGAGTTTCATGATTCCGAACACCTCGGCCACGACCTTCGGGGCGAGACCCAGCGAAGGCTCGTCGAACATCACGATTTCCGGCTTGAGGATCATGGTCCGCGCCATGGCGAGCGTCTGCTGCTGGCCGCCCGACAACGTGCCCGCCCGCTGACCGCGCCGCTCGCGCAAAATCGGAAAACGCTCCTCGATCCCGTCGATCCGCCGCTCCAATTCCGCTTTGTCCGGAATCGAATACCCGCCCATGCGCAGATTTTCGCGGACGGTCATCGCCGGAAACAGGGCGCGCTCCTGCGGAACGAGGCAGATGCCCCTGCGCAGCGCCTGATCCGGGCGCAGCCCCTTCAGGCTCTCGCCCTTGAAGCGAACGTCGCCGGCGCGGATCGGAAGCATTCCGACGATGGCCTTGAGCAGCGTTGATTTTCCCGCCCCGTTGGGGCCGATTACGCAATGCACCTCCCCCGGCCGCACCGACAACCGCGCGCCGTTCAGAATCGCGGGGCCGTTCCCGTAACCCGCGACCAGGTCCGTGACTTCGAGAAGCCCGCTCACGCCGCGGCCTCCGCCGCATGGCCGGGACGGGTGCACCCCACCCTTGAATCCCGCCGGACCCCGCCGGGCGCGGCGTCCGCGATCACCCGCCCGCGCGCCATCGCGAACACGCTCCGCGATGGCCGCGTATTCAAATCCATGCCGTCCCCGAAGAGCGGAATCCCCCGCCCGTCCATTTCACGCTCCCCGCCCGACCGCGCCGATGACCGCGCGCCGCTTGGGACCGCGGGGCCGTTTCCGTGGCCCGCGACGAAACCGGGCGCGGCGTCCGCGATCATCCGCCCACGCGCCATCGCGAACACGCTCCGCGATGGCCTCGTGTTCGAATCCATTCCGTCCCCGACGAGCGGAATCCTCCTCCCGTCCATTTCACGCTCCCCGCCCGACCGCGCCGATGGCCGCGCGCCGCATGGGACCGAGGGGCCGTTCCCGCGGCCCGCGGCCAAATGCGTGACTCCGGAATATCCGCTCATGCCGGCGCCTCCGCCGCTCCGCCGAGATAGGCGTCGAGCACCTTGGGATCCCTCCGGACCTCATCGGGAGCGCCGTTTGCGATCACGCGCCCGTGCGCCATCACCACCACCCGGTGC
>JANQKA010000353.1 GCA_028281405.1 Hasllibacter sp.
GCCGCGGGCATGAACCCGATGGACCTCAAGCGCGGCATCGACATCGCCACCGACAAGGTCGTCGCCCACATCAAGAAGGCCTCCCGCGAGGTCAAGGACTCGGACGAGGTGGCCCAGGTCGGCACGATCTCCGCCAACGGCGAGACCGAGATCGGCCGTCAGATCGCCGACGCGATGCAGAAGGTCGGCAACGAGGGAGTCATCACCGTCGAGGAGAACAAGGGCCTCGAAACGGAGACCGACGTCGTCGAGGGCATGCAGTTCGACCGCGGCTACCTGTCCCCGTACTTCGTCACCAACGCGGACAAGATGACCGCGGAACTCGAGGACGCCCTGATCCTGCTGCACGAGAAGAAGCTCTCTTCCCTGCAGCCGATGGTTCCGCTCCTCGAGTCGGTGATCCAGTCGCAGAAGCCGCTGCTCATCATCGCCGAGGACGTGGAGGGGGAAGCCCTCGCCACCCTCGTGGTGAACAAGCTGCGCGGCGGCCTGAAGATCGCCGCCGTCAAGGCTCCCGGCTTCGGCGACCGGCGCAAGGCGATGCTTCAGGACATCGGGATCCTGACCGGAGGTCAGGTCATCTCCGAGGATCTCGGAATGAAGCTCGAGAACGTCACCGTCGACATGCTCGGATCCGCCAAGCGGGTTTCCATCACCAAGGACGAGACCACCATCGTCGACGGGGCCGGACAGAAGTCGGAGATCGAGGCGCGCGTTTCCCAGATCCGCCAACAGATCGAGGAGACCACGTCCGACTACGATCGCGAGAAGCTGCAGGAGCGGGTCGCCAAACTGGCGGGCGGCGTCGCCGTCATCCGCGTGGGCGGCATGACCGAGGTCGAGGTGAAGGAGCGCAAGGACCGTGTTGACGACGCGCTCAACGCCACCCGCGCCGCGGTTCAGGAAGGCATCGTGGTCGGCGGCGGCGTCGCCCTGGTCCAGGGCGCCAAGACCCTCGAAGGGCTCTCCGGCTCCAACTCCGATCAGGAGGCGGGCATCGGCATCGTGCGCAGGGCGCTCGAGGCGCCGCTGCGCCAGATCGCGGAGAACGCCGGTGTGGACGGCTCCGTCGTGGCGGGCAAGATCCGCGAATCCAACGATCAGTCCTTCGGCTTCAACGCCCAGACCGACGAGTACGGAGACATGTTCTCCTTCGGCGTGATCGACCCCGCCAAGGTGGTCCGCACCGCGCTCGAGGACGCGTCCTCCGTCGCCGGCCTGCTGGTCACCACCGAGGCCATGGTCGCCGAAAAGCCCGCCAAGGAAAGCGCCGGCGGCGGCGGCATGCCCGATATGGGCGGCATGGGCGGCATGATGTGATCATCCGCCGATGGCGAGGAAACGAAGGGGCGCCTCCGGGCGCCCCTTTTTTGTTTTGCGGGAAAGCGGCGTGGCTCCCGCCATAATCCGAACTCATCCCCGGACGGCGGGGTGACCGCGGCCCAAGCGATTCGTCGGGCGCGCGAATCGTGCCCGGGGATCGCCTTCGCCGAATCCGTGGCGCTCCACCCATCGGCCGGGTGGGCGGAGCTCCCGCCGTCACGGAATCCGGGGGAAGCGCGGTGGCGCGCGGGCGGCCGCTTGGCGGATCGAACGGATTGGGGAGCGCCGACGGAAGCCCGTTCCGTTGCGCTTCACGGGTTGACCCCGCGCTCCCAAGCGCCACCATGTGCGGAACCCGATGGAGATCCCGATGCCGCAAACCGCCGATCGAAACCGCCGTATCGTCCTGAACGAAAGGCCCAAAGGAGAACCCGACGAAAACACCCTGCGCTTGGAAACGGGCGAAGTGCCGGATCCGGGGCCGGGCGAGATGCTCGTGCGAACCAAGTTCCTTTCGATCGACCCGTATATGCGCGGCCGCATGAACGACGCGAAATCCTATGCCGAACCAGTACCGGTCGGCGGAGTGATGGCCGGTCAGGTCGTGGGGGAGGTGATCGCCTCGAACCGCGACGGATTCGAGCCGGGCGACCATGTGTTGAACATGTCCGGTTGGCAGGACTACGCGGTTTCCGACGGGGCCGGGTCGCTCAATCTGGGCAAGGATCCGGGCAATCCGTCCTGGGCGCTCGGGATTCTCGGCATGCCCGGCTACACCGCCTACGCGGGGCTGCTGAAGATCGGCGAACCGAAGGAAGGCGAGACCGTGGTGGTCGCCGCCGCGTCCGGCCCGGTGGGCGCGACCGTCGGTCAGATCGCCGCGATCAAGGGATGCAGGGTGGTCGGCGTCGCCGGCGGAGCGGAAAAGTGCGCGCATGTTAAGGAGAACCTCGGCTTCGACGAGTGCCTTGACCACCGCGCGGACGACTTCGAGGCCAGGCTTTCCGCCGCCTGCCCGGACGGGATCGATGTCTACTTCGAGAACGTGGGAGGCCGGGTGCTCTACGCGGTTCTGCCGCTTCTCAATCCCTTCGCGCGGATGCCGGTCTGCGGCATGGTGGGCTGGTACAACATCAAAGGCCTGCCCAAGGGTCCGGATCGGGGTCCGCAGCTATTGAGCACGGTTTTGCGGATGAAGGTGAAGATGCAGGGCTTCATCATCTACGACAGTTTCCCGAAGGACCTGTATCGGGAATTCGCGCGGGACATGAAGGGATGGCTGGCGGAGGGCAGGATGAAGTACAGGGAGCAGGTGGTCGAGGGCCTCGAATCGGCGCCCCGGGCCCTGAACGACGTTCTGGCGGGGCGGAATTTCGGAAAGGTGGTGATCGTGGTCGGGTGATCCGGGTCTGGTGTTTATCACACTTCCGGGGATACGGGCCGCAGGGTGTGCGTCTCGCGAGAACCGCGCCGAGGGAGATCCCGACCGGCGACTCCGGCCCTCGTGGGCGCATGAAGAAAGAACGAAGTGGGGAGACCGTGTGGATCGAACCGACCAGAATAAGTGACGGCATTCGAGGTGTACAAATGTCCTCGATCGGTTCGGTTGGCCCGTGTCTCGATTGGCGCGCGGGTTACGCGGGGCGGTTGAAGGGTATGCCGCTCCTGCGATCACGAGGCCACAGCGGTGACCGTTTCAGGTCTGTTATCGTGACCTTCATGCGTTCCGAAACTGCGGTGGTGGACGAGATCCTTTGAGAATCGGATGCCAAGAGGCGGGACAGGGATGGAGGCCCGCGCAAAGGACTTGTGCTGTCGTGGGGTTCGGGTTAGAAGCCCCTACACGGATGTGCGGGGCGCGATTCGGCGTGTGCCGCTTTAGGCCGTGGTTTGGAGCATCGCCTCGATGGTGAATCGGGGAGGGTTTCGCGGAGCGGGAAACAGTCGACAAATGGGGTTGGGCGGGTTTGGACCACAGAGGGAAGACCAAGGCATGAGACAGACATTCTTAGACCGCCAGGTTCCAGATTCCCCGTACAGGGGCGGCGGGGAGTGCTCGGCACTGGTGAACGACCAACTGTCCGTCCGGTTCTCCGAGGCCGGGCGCGGGTTGGACGCCGTTGCGTTGGTGCCGAATCCAAGGGAGCACGGAAAAAGGGCGGAACCCGCGCTGCTTGCTTCCACCCAGGAGGGGGATCGTGCCGTTGGTGAGTGGGGGAACGATCCGATGCCGAACAAGATCGACCCAGTGGGTGCTTGGCACCCTTCGAGTGTGTCCCTAACCGTCGTCAGCGGACCCCAATTCCCCGGTGGAAATCAGGAGTTGGATGCTTCCGCGCATGTTGATGGAACCGTGATCTTGTCCGCGGACGCGGCGCCATTGGGAGTTGTGGAATCCCATGGTCCAGGCCAGAACATGGAGAGGAATTCCGGCACGTCCGGAGATGTTCGACTTCCCGAATTCACCGGAAGCGCGTTGCCGAGAGTGGATGAAAGGCTCTCGGGTGATGGAGAGCGGGGGCGATGTTCCCTCGCGGATTCTACGACGATTCCGCGGGGACATGGGGCTAGGGATTCCTGTGGAATCATCTTTGTATTCCGCTTTGCCTTCCATGGTGTTGATCATTTCCACGCTGGATGCGGCCAGTGGAAAGGTGTTCCCATTCCGGGAGCGATGGACCGTGCGGCATTCGAAGCGAAGGATCAGGTTCCATGAAGCCCGTGGCAAAACCAAGCAAAGTCACGGTTGAGGCTCCGGCTGATCATCCGGAAGTGCTTGACGTGAGGGACGCCATGCAACAAGTCATGGACTTCTTCGATCTGCTCACGGATCAAGAAGATGGGGATGTAGTGTGGAGACTTATTTCCGCGAGCGCGAAATCTCCACTCACGGTTGAGTGTGCCCCATACAACATGAAGACAAATGCTTCGGCATTCAGCCAAGTCATGGGTCATGTATCCAGGATCCAAAAGGGCATGGCGAGTCTGCAAGCCGGAGATCCTCTTGACATGAGTTTCCCATCCGAAAAAATTCCGACGGCGGTCAAGATGTTCAAGCGAAGTCTCAATGGGATTGGCCGAACACGGTTTGACTTCGGCAACGAAACCTCTGTGGAGATCTTTCCGGAATTGGCGAAGCGCTCCTTGAAAATTCTTGTTTTCAATGATGATTATGAAGAGAGCAATTATCACCTCTCCTCGCGGAAAAGAGAAGCGCTTGGATCCATAGACGGGCGAATTGTAAATTTGAACACCGATCGTGCAAGGCCCTCCATCAGGGTGCTTGAACATAGCAGTGGGCGTGAAATAAATTGTGTGATTTCTGAAGACTTGCTCCCCGAAATCGAAAGCAGTTTGACCGCTGGAGACGCATGGAAACGTCGACGCGTGCGTGTGCGGGGGACCATAAGTTATGACTCGGACGGGAGGATTGTTCGGCTTTATGACGGACGTATTCCGATTGAGGATGGGAGAATTCAGTTCATCGAACCGAAAGAAGTAACCATCGAGGACTTGCACGATCCCGATTTCACCGGCGGGTTGCCCGCACACGAGTATCTGGATAAACTGCGGGAGAATAACTTTGATTGACCGTTCCAAATTCTACTGGGACGCATGCGTTTGGATTGAGCTCATATCTCAATCATCGCTTGACCGTTTCGAACGCTGTCGGCATGTGATCGCTCTGGCTGAAATCGGCAGCGTGGAGTTGTGGACGTCGGCATTCACCTTGGCGGAGGTTTGGAAAACGAAGTCTGGTTCATCGACGATTGGATTGGAGCGCAACTAAGACCAGAATTTTGAAAACTACATCATGTCAGATCTAGTGAAAATCATCAATGTTGACGAAGATGTCGGGACGTTGGCGAGGAGGTTGTTGCGGGAACATCCCAAATTGGGCAAACCGCAGGATGCTGTGCATGTGGCAAGCGCTTTGCTGGCGGGAGTGGATGAACTTCACACTTTTGACGAGAATCATCTGTTGAAATTTGATGGCGTGCTCACGAAAATTGGCACCGAAAATAAAGATGAAACCGGGAAATTGAAAATACGCAAACCACCTTCCAAACCATGACCGGAAATGCCTGTGAAATTTCGAAACAAACCCTTTTGCCACCGGTCTCGCCGGGGCGGAATCCCGATGTAGCTTGAATTCTTCGCCGTGGACACCTTGAATCGCATGACTTGCACTTCGGTTAAAAAAGTGTTTGGTACCGGCCCGTTCTTCCCGCGGAGCGTTCCGAGCGCTTTCCTCATCCCGTCCCTCTCGGCGTTTTCCCGATGCCCAAATTTTGGAACCCCGCTTGGCAACATCGCCGCTTTGGAGTTTACTCGGCATTCCGAATCCTCGGTCACGAATATCTTGAGGAGGTCCGCGGGAGAAAGGCCGAAATTGTCATATGCCTGAGGCGGGGCCTCGGTCATGCGATCAACGGCGCACTCGGGGATCCAGTCCACCATGGATCGGGTGCCGATGCGACGCCGGTCCTGCAATCGATTGAGAGGTCAAACACCACTTTCCTGTCGAGTCATCCCGAATTCCCGGAGATGCGCGGCGCGGGAGACCGCGACGCGTGCCGCTTCCGGAGCCCGGTAGAGACAAGAGGGGACCGCCCGGAATACCACCCGCGCATGGCATGAAACGACGCCCCTGGCTTGCGCGGACGGCTTCCGCGTTCCCGTGTGAGGACGGCGAATTTGATTGTACCGTGCGCGGCTTTGCGGGTGGGGTCCTCCTTCGCGCACGGGGTGACGGGGTGTTGGACAACTGATTCGGGCCACCGACTGCCCGCCCCCGTGCGCAGGGCAATTGCGCGGGGCATCGGATACTGACCGTGGTTAGGCGCATTCGCCGTCGTCATCACTTCAAGCAAGGGGAAATGATACGACGTCGAGGCGCGGTCCTCATATGAATCCGCGTTCCCGGGGGAATATCGTCGCGGCAGCCGCCAGGCCATCGTGTCCTTGTCCGCGGCTGGAGCACCAAGGCAGGGAAATCCAGGACTGGAGATCAACCGCGTTTCCTGCCGCAGGTGGGGAACGGAGGTATGGAAGGTGGTCCGGAGGATTCCATCCCTCCGCCGCCGGTCGCCGTTGCCGCGGATCCAGGTTCCGGCGGTCCACTTCAAACGAAAACGGCGAATGGCGAAGGCGGGACGGCCATCGGAGGAATGGCAAGCCGAACCGGGAATCGGGTTGTCCGCGAGGGGAGGGGGGCAGGCATTGGCCCAGGCGAGTTGGACCATAAGCCGTTCAGCGATGGTCGGGGTGCCGCGCCGCGAGGCAAGGCAACGAAGAAGGCCGTGCGGTTTCGTCCGGGAGAGCCGTTTGGCCAACGGAGGCGTCGAATCGGAAATCCGGGTGCTCAATGGGTGCCCTTTCCTTCCAAAGGGGGATGCGCAGGTGAGGCGGGGCAGCGACGCCCCCGCGATCACTGCCGATCGGTGGTGGATCGAATAGAGCGGCCTCCTTGACCCGTAGGGCGCAAATTGCGCGCGCGTCCTTGCGACGCGGAGTGATGGGAATCTCCGCATTAGTCACCCGCCGGGCAGGTGGACCGCGTTGCGGGGCGGCGCGTGATGGACTTTTCAGCCGCCGGCGTCGGCGGTCAGGGCGCGCATGATCGCCAATGCGCTCTCACTGTCCCACTCAGCGTCGCCGCGCAGCCGGGCCACCTCCAACCCATCGGGATTCATGATCACGGTGATGGGCAGGCCGAGCACCGCCATGTCCCGGGCCAACATGGAGGGGGGGTCCACGTATTCGGGCAGTTCGGTGATGTTCTCCTCCTCGAAGAACTTGCGGATGCCCTGCGGCGAATTGCGGCCGGTAGCGACGGTCACGACCCTCACCGCCCCATTCATCTTCCGCTGGAGGTCCTGAAGCGACGGCATCTCCGCCCTGCAGGGCGCGCACCAGGTCGCCCAGAAATTCAGAACGACCCAGTCGCCCGAAAAATCGGCGAGCCGGTGTTCGCCGCCGTCGAGGTGGCCGAAAGTCCGGTCGGAAACCGCTTTGGGTTCCGCGTGGAACACCATTTTCTTCAGCGTGCCCTCGCGAAGGGCCGCCAACTCGGCCGGGTCGGCCGCGTTTGCGCCCGCGGCGGCGGCGGTGTAGACGAAGATGGCGGCAAGAACTCTCAGCATGTCACTCCCCGGAGGTCGGATGTCGGATACCCGCCAGAACGCCATGTGGGGCGGTCGCTTCGCCTCCGGTCAGGACGCGATCATGGAGGCGATAAACGCCTCGATCGGATTCGACCGGCGGCTCGCGGCGCAGGACGTGGCGGGGTCGCGGGCCCACGCGGCGATGCTCGCCGCGACGGGCATCATAACGGACGCGGACGCCGAAGTCATCCGGGAAGGCCTGCTCAAAGTGTTGTCGGAAATCGAGTCCGGTGACTTCGCGTTTTCGACGGCCCTGGAGGATATCCACATGAACGTGGAGGCGCGGCTCGGCGAACTCGTCGGGGAACCCGCCGGGCGGTTGCACACGGCGCGCAGCCGGAACGATCAGGTCGCGACGGACTTCAAACTCTGGGTCCGGGACACGGTCGACGCGGCGGCGGAACGGGTCGAAAGCCTACAGAGGGCCTTGCTCGAACAGGCCGAGGCGGGCGTGGACTGGGTCATGCCGGGATTCACGCATCTTCAGACCGCGCAACCCGTGACCTGGGGTCATCACATGATGGCGTATGTGGAAATGCTTGGCCGGGACGCCGGCCGGCTCCGCGACGCCCGCGCGCGGATGAACGAAAGCCCGCTGGGCTGCGCCGCCTTGGCGGGCACCGGGTTTCCGATCGACCGGGACATGACGGCCAGGGAGCTCGGGTTCGACAGGCCCGCCGCCAACTCGCTCGACGCAGTGTCCGACCGGGACTTCGCGCTGGAATTCCTGGCCGCTTCGGCGATCTGCGCGATGCATCTTTCCCGGTTGGCGGAGGAACTCGTCATCTGGTCGTCCGCCCAGTTCCGCTTCGTCAAACTCTCTGATCGATTCTCGACGGGATCCTCCATCATGCCGCAGAAGAAGAATCCCGACGCGGCCGAACTCGTCCGCGCCAAACTCGGGCGCATCTTCGGAGCAAACGTGGCGTTGATGACGGTCATGAAGGGCCTTCCGCTCGCCTATTCCAAGGACATGCAGGAGGACAAGGAACAGGTGTTCGACGCGGCGGACAGCCTGTTGCTGGCCCTCTCCGCCATGGACGGCATGGTGCGGGACATGACCGCCGAACCCGAGGCCCTGCGGGCCGCGGCCGCGTCCGGGTTCAGCACGGCGACCGATCTCGCCGATTGGCTGGTGCGCGAGGCGGGAATGCCGTTCCGCGAGGCCCACCATGTGACCGGCGCGCTTGTGGCGAAGGCCGAAAAGAAGGGG
Organism: Hasllibacter sp.; assembly: GCA_028281405.1. Classification (GTDB taxonomy): domain Bacteria; phylum Pseudomonadota; class Alphaproteobacteria; order Rhodobacterales; family Rhodobacteraceae; genus JANQKA01. The sequence continues at coordinate 8,704 of JANQKA010000353.1, forward strand.
TGTGATCTTCCTGACCTCGCCCTTGACGAGATGCGCGGGGTCAGCCAAGCGATCACGGAAGGCGTCTTCGACGTGCTCGGCGTGGAAAATTCGGTGGCGAGCCGCGTTTCCTACGGCGGCACGGCTCCGGCGCGCGTCCGCGAGCAGATCGCGGCATGGAAGGAGAGACTGGGATGATCCGGACGACATTGATCGCGCTCGCCCTGTGCCTGGCCGCCTGTGGGGTCGACGGCGAGCCCGAACCGCCCAAACGGAACGTGGACGTCGACGCGGCCGTCGAGGATTCCGCGGAGGACGAATCCACCGGGTAACCCCAGGGGCGGGCCGCCGCCGCGGGGCATGTCCTTCGCGGACGGCAATCGCGGGGAACCCATCACCTCGGAGCGGAGGCTCCAAGGTGGTTGTTCCGCTTTCGGGACCGCGGGGAAGAATCCGGCCAGGGATGTGATTGCGCATTGTTCGTTCCAAATCCGCCGGCGGACGGATGTCCAAGCGGCTTCGCCCGAAGCGCCCAGATCGTGTTTCGGCCGCCGCCATGCGGATGATTCGCCGCGGGGGCGCCCGGAACCTCGAAGTGGCGCTTGGTGGAGAAACCCTTCCGGTCACCGGAATCGTCGCACCGCGGGGGGGCGGCGGTCCGCGGGCTATCCGTTCCCGAATCGCCGTTCCCGGAAGCCGCCCCTGACGGGAATTCCTTCGGGCCGGGCGGAGCGTTGAATCGCGTCGGGCACAGCCGCGCCGCGGGTAAATCGCGGCGGAATCGCCCGGTTCCTCGAAAAGACTCCCGATGGGGAATTCTTCCGATCACGGATTGCCGCCCGGTCGGGCGGCGGCGTCCCGCGGGTGGGCCGCGGACGAATCGCCCGCCCCACGAATCCGCTCCGGACGGGAATTCCCTTCGGGTCGCGATGATCGTTGAATCGCGGCGGGAACAACCGCGTCGAGGATCATATTCGCGGAATCGCCCGGTTCTCCGAAGCCGCGCCGGGCGGGGAATGATTGCCGATCATCGGGTATTCCGCCCGGCCGGGCGGCGGCTCCCCGCGGGCGGGCCGCCGCCGAATCGACCGTTTCCCGAAACCGCTCCGGGCGGGAAATCCACCGGGACCAGGGAATTGTTGATTCGCGGAGCCTCTTTGGTATGACGCGGCGATGGATCATTTCATTCACCGCGACGGCGTTCTTCACGCCGAAGACGTTTCCCTGAGGGAGATCGCCGCCGCGGTCGGCACGCCCGCCTACGTCTATTCCACCGCCACGCTGCTGAGGCATTACGCGCTGTTCGACGAGGCGCTGGCCTGGGGTCCGCACCTTGTCTGCTACGCGATGAAGGCCAACTCCAACCAGGCGGTCATCCGGACGCTCGCGGACGCCGGGGCGGGCATGGACGTGGTATCCGGCGGGGAATACGCCCGAGCCAAGGCCGCGGGAGTGCCCGGCGACCGGATCGTGTTTTCGGGGGTCGGAAAGACGGTGGAGGAAATGCGGGCCGCCATCGACGGCGGCGTCCGGCAGGTGAACATCGAATCCGAACCCGAAATGGAGCGCCTCGGCGCCGTGGCGCGTGGCCTCGGCGCGACCGTTCCGGTGACCGTGCGGGTCAATCCCGACGTCGACGCGGGCACCCACGAAAAAATTTCCACCGGCAGAAAGGAGAACAAGTTCGGCGTTCCCATCGGGCGGGCGCGGCAGGTCTACGCCGAAGCCGCCGCCACGCCGGGGCTGAAGGTGGTCGGCGTCGATGTTCACATCGGCTCGCAGCTCACGGACCTCGCGCCCTTCGAGTTGGCCTACCGCAAGGTGGCGGATCTGGCCGCCGCCCTGCGGGACGACGGTCACGCGATCGACCGTCTCGACCTCGGAGGAGGTCTCGGCATTCCCTACGAGCGGTCCAACGAAGTTCCGCCGCTCCCGTCCGACTACGGGGAATTGATCCGGCGGACGGTCGGACATCTGGGGTGCGAGGTCGAGATCGAACCGGGCCGCCTGATCGCGGGGAACGCGGGAATTCTGCTCTCGGAGGTGCTCTATCTAAAATCGGGCGAGGGTCGGGATTTCCTGATCCTCGACGCCGCCATGAACGACCTGATCCGCCCCGCCATGTACGGCGCCTGGCACGACATCGTCCCCGTGGGCGAGGCGGAACCCGGAGCCGCGCGGCGGGTGGTCGACGTGGTCGGTCCGGTTTGCGAATCGGGCGACACATTCACCAAGGAGCGCGCGCTGCCGCCGCTGTCGCCGGGCGACCTCGTCGCGTTCCGCTCGGCGGGAGCCTACGGCGCGGTCATGTCTTCGGAATACAACACGCGACCACTTGTTCCGGAAGTTTTGGTGAAGGGCGTCAGGTTCGCGGTGATCCGCCCGAGACCCGGCTATGAGGAAATCATAGCGAGGGATATCATTCCGGAATGGCTTTAGCTCCCGCTTCCGGCGATTCCGTTCCGGTGGTTTCCGGCTGCCGATGGCCCCCGCGCTTTTTGATCGCGTCGCCCGCCCGGTTGCCGGGCGGCCGATTGACCCGCCCGCGGCGATTTTCCGGGGACGGGCTATGAATTGACCGCGATTCGGGATAAAACGCGGGAATGGCTTCGGATTTCCCCACCGGCCGCTCCCGGTCAGACGGAATTCGGGACGCGGCCCTGGCGGGGCTGGCGCGCCCTTTGCGGCTGACCCGGCTCGTCATTTTGGCCGAGAGGGCGGCGCGCGCGTTCTGGCCCGCGTCGACCGCTTCGCTGGTCATCCTGTCCCTTCTGTTCTTCGACGTTCGGCGGAGCCTGCCGGCGGACGTGGTGTGGACGGCGCTCGGATTGTTGGCGTGTGTCCTTGTTTGGGGGCTCTGGCGCGGGTCGAGGGTTTTCCGCTGGCCCGACGACGCGGAGGCTTTCGACCGACTCGACCGGACCATGCCGGAACGCCCGCTGACGGCGCTGGCCGACGCGCAGGCCGTGGGCGGCGGAGACGGCGCGTCCGAGGCGGTGTGGCGCGTTCACGTCGAGCGCATGGCGGAACGGGCGCGGTTGGCGCGCGCGCCGGCGCCCGAGCCGCGGGTTTCGCCGAGCGACCGTTTTGGTTTGCGCCTGATCGCGGTGACGGCGTTCGCGGCCGCGGTTCTGTTCGGCCCCACTTGGAACGGATCCCCGCTCCCCGATATCGGATCGGGCGGCGGCCGGACGGCGGCCGGGCCAATGTGGGAGGGATGGATCGAGCCTCCCCGCCACACCGGCAAACCCACGCTTTATCTCGCCGACATCGCGCCCGGCCCCCTCAGGGTGGATGAGGGCGGGAGGCTGTCCCTGCGGTTCTACGGTCAGGTCGGTTCGGTCGGCGTCAACGAGTCGGTCACCGACGCGCCGCCGGATCCCGAATCGACCTCCGGCGACGCCGGCCCGGAGACCGCCTTCGAAGGCGTCATCGTCCGATCCGGCCGTCTGGAGATCACCGGCGTGTCCGACGCCGCCTGGGACGTGGTCGTGGTGCCGGACACGGCTCCCAAGGTCCGGCTGACGGGGCTCGCCGAACGCGGAGCCGACGGCGTGCTGCGCCAAGTGTTCAACGCCTCCGATGACCATGGCGTGACCGGTGGAACCGCGGCGATCCGGTTGGACCTGCCCGCGGTGGAGCGTCTTCATGGCCTCTTGGTGGAGCCTGAACCACGCGACGACACCGTCATCGACGTGCCGCTTCCAATCGTCGGGGGACGGGAGGAATTCGACGAGACGCTCGTGGGCGAGTTCGCCGACCATCCGCATGCCGGGCTGCCCGTGGTGATGACGGTTTCGGTCTCGGACGCGGTCGGGCAGACCGGGGAATCCCTGCCCGCCCGGTTCACGCTTCCGGAACGCCGCTTTTTCGATCCTCTAGCGGCGGCGGTCGCCGAACAGCGCCGCGATATCCTTTGGAGCCGGGAAAACGGCCCGCGCGCCGCGAGGATCCTGCGCGCGCTGACCTGGCGTCCCGATGGCTTCATCGGAAACGAAGCGGCCTACCTGGCCCTCCGGGTGGCCGTGCACGGCATCGAGCGGCGGCTCGAACACGGCGATTTCGACGCCGAGTCGCGCGACGACATCGCCAGAACCCTCTGGGAGGTCGCTGTCACGCTGGAGGAGGGCGACCTGGGGTCCGCGCTCGAGCGTCTGGAACACGCCCGGCAGCGCCTGGAACAAGCCATGCGCGAAGGAGCCACCGACGAGGAGATCGCGCGGCTCGTCGAAGACCTCGAAGAGGCGATGCGGGATTACATCCGGGAATTGGCGGAGAACGCGGGGGATGACCCGGAGGACCTGGCGGAGAATCGGGACGGCGCGAACACGATCACCGGCGATCAACTGCGCGAAATGCTGGACCGGTTGCGGGAGTTGATGGAGCAGGGCCGCATGGCCGAGGCGGCCGAACTTCTCGATATGCTGCGCCAAATGATGGAGAACATGCGGGTGGCGCGGGGCGGCCCCGGACAACAGGGAGGGGAGGGCCCGCTGGACGACCTCGCCGAAACCCTGCGCGGCCAGCAGGGGTTGTCCGACGACGTGTTCCGCGACCTTCAGGAGCGGTCCAACCCGAACGCCAATCAGGGGCGGTCCGGCCAGAATCAGGGACGTGACGGCGCCGAGGGAAGGGGCCAGCGGCACAGCGAGGGCGAACAGGGACTTGGCGAGGGCACGAATCCCGACGGCCCGCTTGGCGGCGGGGCGGAGGGCCTCGCGGATCGCCAGCGGGAGTTGCGGGATCTGTTGGCGCGGCAGTTGGGCGGACTCCCGGGCGCGGGAACGCCGGAGGGCGAGGCCGCCCGCGAGGCGCTCGACCGCGCCGGCGAAGCCATGGAGCGGGCCGAGGAATCGTTGCGCAACGGTGATCGGGCCGAGGCGTTGGACAGGCAATCCGAGGCGATGGAGGCTTTGCGGGAAGGAATCCGCGGCCTCGACGACGCGATCGCGGGACGGAATCAACCGGGGAACGACGGCGACGGACTGGCCGGGGATCCCGGCGAAACCCAGCGCGACCCGCTGGGGCGGCGGACGGGAAACCGGGGACGGCTCGGCACGGACGAGAATTTGCTGGGGGAGGACGATGTGCACGGCCGCGCCCGGGAGATTCAGGGCGAAATCCGGCGGCGCTCCGGGGACCGGGAGCGTTCCGAGGACGAGCTCGATTACCTGCGGCGACTGTTGGATCGATTCTGACGCGGCGCGGCCGGAACGGGATCCCGGCGGACTCCGGGGCAAGGTCGCCGTGGAAACAATCCGTCGCGCCGGATCCCTTTGTCCAAACGCCGCGGGCGGATCCTCGGTGAACGCGTGGGCGGTCGATCCCGGTGTGGTGGCTCGGTCCACGGAACCGGGACGTCCGGCGGGATTCGACCACCACGCGCGGGAAGTCCCGCCGCGTGGTCCGCGCCCGACGTCAGCCGTCCCCGGCCCCCCTCGCCCAAGCCGCCCAAGCGTCAACCGATCGGCGCATGTCGTCCACCGCCCCGACGTAGGCGGTGACGCGGTCTTCCGCCTCCGGCACCCGGGCGATCACCTCGCTCTCCATCGCGTAGAGGGCCAGGCCGGCGGCGGCCACGAGGAAGGCGAGGGCGAAACCCACCCAGAAACCGGTCCACTCGTCCGGCGCCGGGTCCGCTGCGAATTCGTCGTCTCGGAGTTTCCGGCCGGGGCGGCCGTCCCCGCCGCCTCCTTGCCGGGCCCCGGAAACTTCGCCGCCGGTCCGGCGCGCCGCGGCCGCGTCGTCGGACGGGGCGCCGTCGCCTACTTCCGCGTCGGACCGTCCCGGTCCTGGATGACCCCGCGCCGGCGGGGCCCCCTCCGCGGCCGGGCGGTCTCCGCCTCCGTTTCCGCCGGTGTCCGGTCCGCGTCCGAACCGGGGATTGTCCGATGCCCCGAACCGCGTCGCGGGCGCCCCGCTTCCGGGCGTTCCGCCGTCATGGGTGATATCCGCGGCGGCGCCCCACCTCGCGCGGGCCTCGCGCTCGGCCTCCTCGCGCAGGATGTTGACGACGGCGGGATCGAGCTTCTTCCCCAATCCGGAATTTCGCGTCGGGGACGCGGCGTCCCGCCCTCCGTGCTCCACGAACCAGACGTGCCGGCAATTCGAGCATTGCGCGTCCCGGCCCTCCGGCGGGATAACTTCTTCGTCGACATCATATCTGGCGCCGCAGTTCGGACATGTGATGCGCATGCGATATCCCGGTTGCCCGGGGCGGTGACTACAACACCGCGGGGTGGAGCGGAAGTCCGGGCGGACTTCCCGGCGGGGAGGACCGCTTGCGGCGCGGATTTGGCCGGGGCATCCGGGGTCGCCGGAGCGGTTGTTCCCCTTGGTCGCGGATCGGGGCGGGGCTCGACGGAGGCCCGCGCGCCGAAGAACGCGCCGGACACGGGACGGAGGACGCGATGGAGATCGAGGTGGCGCTGCCCGCGCGGGCGCGGCTGGGCGAGGGGGCGGTCTGGGACGCCCGGGACCGCGCGCTCTGGTGGACCGACATCAAGGGCCGGAAGATCCACAGGACTTCAGAGGACGGAACGGACGAGGTATTCGACTTCGGCGAAGAGGTGGGTTGCCTGGCCCGGCGGGAGGGCGGGGGACTCGTGGTGGCGGCGCGGAGCGGGTTCCACCTGTTCGACCCCGCCACGGGGGTCAAAACGCCCATCGGCGATCCGGAGCGGCATCTTCCCGACAACAGGTTCAACGATGGCGCGACCGACAACCAGGGCCGGTTCTGGGCGGGGACGATGAACGACGACACGACCTTTCCCGAGAAATGCGGACGTTTCTACCGGCTGGACGCCGACCGGCGGTTCGTCCGCGAACTCCCGGATGTGTTCACCACGAACGGCATGACGTTTTCGCCCGACGGGCGGACGATGTACTTCTCGGACAGCAATCCGGGCGTCCGCACGATCTGGCGGGCGGACTACGATCCGGACACCGGCGCCCCGTCGAACATCCGCGTGTTCTTCGACACGCGCGAAGTCGCGGGCCGTCCCGACGGAGGCACGGTCGACGCCGACGGCTGCTACTGGATGGCCGGGGTGTCCGGCGGCCAGGTCGTGCGGATCACCCCCGGCGGCCGCGT
>JANQKA010000357.1 GCA_028281405.1 Hasllibacter sp.
TTGGAACCTCGGGGCGGGCCGGGTCCGGCGGACCGATCCGGAGTTCGCCCGCGCGCCGCGACGGTTTCCATCCGCTCATGCCGCTCCACGCGCGGGAAATGGGACGGTTGACCGCGGTCGAAGGAGGATCAGGAATTGCTCCGGTCCGTCCGGCCGACCTCCGCGGGTTGCCGATGCCCCAAGCGAACGCTCCGTTGAGGTCGGCCGGACGGACCGGAGCAATTCCCGATCCTCCTTCGACCGCGGTCAACCGTCCCACTTCCCGCGCGTGGAGCGGCATGTGCGGATGGAATCCGTCGCGGCGCGCGGGCGAACTCCGGATCGGTCCGCCGGACCCGGCGCGCCCCGAGGTTTCAAAGCCAATCCCGAGCGCGGATTCAACGAAGCGTTCTCCACGAAAATCGACGGCCGCGGTGGTCGGACGGGCGAACATGAGCGATTCCCGATCCTCCTTCGACCACGGTCAACCGTCCCGCTTCCCGCGCGTGGAGCGGCATGAGCGGATGGAAGCCGTCGCGGCGCGTGGGCGAACTCCGGATCGGTCCGCCGGACCCGGCACGCCCCGAGGTTTCAAAGCCAATCCCGAAGCACCGCGATCAACGGAGCGTTCGCCGGGGGCATCGGCAGCCCGCGGAGGTCGGCCGGACGGGCCCAGCGCAATTCCTGACCCTCCCTCGGCCGCGGTTGACCGTTCCATTTCCTGCACGCGTAGAGCGGCATGAGCAGATGGAATCCGTCGTAGCCGTGCGAGGCGAACGTCAGCGGGGCGAGACAGCTTTCCCACGTGTCGACGCCGACCTCCTCCCGCAATTCCCGGATCAGGGCGGCTTCGGGCGACTCCCCGCTTTCGACCTTGCCGCCGGGGAACTCCCAAAGTCCGGCCATCGAGCCGCCTTCCGGACGCCGCGCCATCAACACGCGGCCATCGACATCGATCAGCGCGGCGGCGACGGCCAGGACGGTGTCGGTCACGATCTGTAGTCCGCGTTGATATCGATGTAGCCGTGGGTCAAATCGCAGGTCCACGCGGTGAATTCTCCGGCGCCGAGACCGAGATCGATCGAAATGCGGATTTCCCGCTCTTTCATGTGGGCCGCCGCGTCCTCCTCCCGGTAGCGGGGCGACACGCGTCCGTTTTCGGCCACGGGCAATCCCCCGAAGGAAATGCCGAGGCGGTCCCTGTCCGCTTCGGCGCCGGATTTGCCGACCGCCATCACGACGCGGCCCCAATTGGGATCCTCTCCGGCGATCGCCGTTTTGACGAGCGGCGAATTGGCCACCGACATCGCGACGCGTTTCGCGTCCGAATCCGAAGCCGCCCCCGCCACGGACACCTCGACGAATTTCGTCGCGCCTTCGCCGTCGCGCACGACCTGATGGGCGAGATCGGTCATGACCGAGCGCAGCGCCCGTTCGAGCTCGGCGGCTTCCGGTCCATCGGCCCGGGCGATCGGCGCGTTGCCGGCCGCGCCCGTCGCGAACAGCAGGAGGGTGTCGGAGGTCGAGGTGTCGCCGTCCACGGTTATGGCGTTGAACGTCGTTTCGCACAGGCCGGAGAGCAGCGATTGAAGCGGGCCGCGTTCGACGCGGGCATCGGTGAAGATGTAGACGAGCATCGTCGCCATGTCCGGGGCGATCATGCCCGATCCCTTGGCGATGCCGGCGACGCGGACCGTTGTTCCGCCGATCCGCGCGCGGGCCTCGGCTCCCTTGGGAAAGGTGTCCGTCGTCATGATGGCGCGGGCCGCGTCCTCGAAACACGCCGAGCCAAGTCCCGCCGCGAGGGATCCGATCACCGCGGTGATCCGTTCCGCGGGCAGCGGCTCGCCGATCACTCCGGTGGAGGACGAGAACACCCTGTCCCCGGGCAGATCCAAAGCCTCGGCCACGGCTCCGGTGACGTCGGCCACGGCATCCCGGCCGGCGGCTCCGGTGAAGGCGTTCGCGTTCCCCGCGTTCACGATGACCGCCGCTCCCGGATCCGGGCGGCCTTCGGCCCCCCTCGAGAGCTTCGCCTCGCAGTCGAGGACCGGAGCGGCCCTCGTCTTCGACTTCGTGAACACCCCGGCCACCTCGGTCCCCGGGGCGCAACTGGCGAGCATCACGTCGACCCGCCCCGCCCCGTAGCGCACCCCCGCCGCGGCCGCGGAAAGCTCGACGCCGTCCACCGGGGCGGTCGCGGGGAAGGCGGCGGGAGCCAGCGGTGATACAGCGGTCATCACTCCCACTCCGACAGCAAATCCTCGTCGGAGATGACGGACGGGTCGATTCCCTCCACGAGCGAGACATCGGCGTCCTCTATGGCCTTCGCCACCGCGACGCTGACGGCCTCGTCCGTCAGCGACTCGCGGAGCCGCTCCTCGAACTCCTCGAAGATCAACGGCGGCACCGTTCGGGTTTCGTTGAGTTTGATCACATGCCACCCGAACCGCGTCTCGACGGGCGCCGATGTTTCGCCCTCGTCCAGCGTTTCCACCGCGGCCTGAAACGTCGGAACCATCATCCCGCCGCGGAACCATCCGAGCTCTCCGCCGCGCGGCCCGGTGGGTCCGGTCGACCTCTCCATCGCGAGTTCGGCGAAATCCGCGCCCCCATCGAGCTCGTTCTTCAGATCGAGCGCCTCGGCCTCCGTCTCCACCAGGATGTGCGAGGCGTTCCACTCGAGGACGTCGCCCATCTCCTCCACCTGCGCGTCGAAGGCGGCGCGAACCGCCTCGTCCGTGACCCGCTCCCCGATCACCCGGTTCAGGACAACGTCGGATCGGTAGTTCCTGACGGCGTTGTCTTCGCCGGCCTCCGAGCGTTCGGTCTCCTCGAACAGGTGGCTCAGGGCGGTTTGCCCGATCAACTGCGCGAGGAGGGCTTCGTAGAGCGGCCCGTCGTCCACCTCCAGATAGGCGGGTGGCAGTTCCCCGCGCAGAAGCAGGAGATGGCCGAGCGTGATGTCCTCCCCGTTCACCGTGGCGATGACGGTGCCGGTGCCGGGTTGTTCCTGCGCGGCGGCGGGCAGGGCGAGACAGGCCGCGAGCGCGGCCGCCATGAATCTTGACATGTGTCCTCCAGAATTCCGTTGACGGCGGCGCTCGCCGATGGGCTTGCGTTGACAGTCCCCGGGCGGCCCTGTATGCGCCGTCCGTTCCAAGGGATCCCGGGTTCCCGCCCTTGATAGGGGCGGACCCCCGTCCCGGACAAGGCAAGAAGCCGCAGAAACGGTAATCAGCGAGGAAGCGCGTCACACATGCTCGGTTTCGGCACCATCATGAAAAAGGTCTTTGGCACGCCGAACGACCGCAAAATCAGAGCCACGCGACCGCTGGTTCAGAAGATCAACAGCCTCGAGCGGGAGTTTCAGGATCTCTCCGACGAGGAGATCGCCGCCCGCACCGTATCCTACAAAGAGCGCGCCGCGGCGGGCGAGAGCCTCGACGACATCCTGCCCGAAGCATTCGCGAATTGCCGCGAGGCGGCGAAACGGACCCTGGGCCTCCGGGCCTTCGACGTGCAGCTCATGGGCGGAATCTTTCTGCACGAGGGCAACATCTCGGAAATGAAGACGGGCGAAGGCAAAACGCTCGTCGCGACCTTCCCGGCCTACCTCAACGCGCTGACCGGGCGCGGCGTCCACGTGGTCACGGTCAACGACTATCTGGCGAAACGCGACGCGGAATGGATGGGCAAGGTTTACGGGGCGCTCGGCCTTTCAACCGGAGTCATCCACCCCCAGCAGCCCGACGACGAGAAGAAAGCCGCCTACGCCGCCGACATCACCTACGGCACGAACAACGAATTGGGTTTCGACTATCTGCGCGACAACATGAAGTCCCGTCTGGAGGACATCAGCCAACGCGAACACCATTTCGCCATCGTCGACGAGGTGGACTCCATCCTGATCGACGAGGCGCGGACTCCGCT
>JANQKA010000409.1 GCA_028281405.1 Hasllibacter sp.
GCCGCGGCGGCCCGTTTCCGGGACGCGCGGGGCCGCCTCCCGCGCCGCGGTTTCGGAGACCGCCTCGGCGGTCCGATACCCGAACGCGCGGGGCCGTCCCTTCCGGGACTATGAGGATCGAAAACGGCTTGTATTCCGCTCCCGCCGGTCTCAGTAGGGCGGGAGTGTTCGACCGCGACAAACCGCGGCCCGCCGGAACATCGAGGGGACGGTTTAATGAAGATTGGAACTCCGAAGGAGACCGCCAAGGGGGAGGCGCGCGTGGCGATGACGCCGGACAGCGCCCGCATGCTCCGGAAACTCGGATATGATTGCCTCGTCGAAAGCGGAGCCGGCGCGGCCGCTGGATTCCCGGACGCGATGTACGCGGAGGCCGGGGTGGAAATCGTTCCCGATGGCGCGCGGGTGTTCGAACGCGCCGACATCATCGCGAAGGTCCGGCCGCCGACCGGGGACGAGGTGGACCTCCTGAGCGGCGGAAAGACGCTGATCTCGTTCTTCCATCCGGCCCAGAACGGAGATCTGCTCGAACGGGCCCGCGGCACCGGCGCCGGCCTGATCGCGATGGACATGGTGCCGCGGATTTCGCGCGCCCAAAAAATGGACGCGCTGTCGTCGATGGCCAACATCGCGGGCTACCGGGCGGTGATCGAGGCGGGCAACAACTTCGGCCGGTTCTTCACCGGCCAGGTCACCGCCGCCGGAAAGATTCCGCCGGCGAACGTCCTGGTCATCGGAGCGGGCGTCGCGGGGCTTTCGGCGATCGGCGCCTCGACATCCCTCGGGGCGGTAACGCACGCCTTCGACGTGCGCCCCGAAGTGGCCGAGCAGATCGAATCCATGGGGGCGCGGTTCGTGTTCCTCGATTTCGAGGAACAGGCGTCGGACGGCGCGGAGACCGGTGGTTACGCTTCTCCCTCCAGTCCGGAATTCCGGGAAAAGCAGCTGGAGAAATTCCGCGAAATGGCCCCGGAAATGGACATCGTGATCACCACGGCGCTGATCCCCGGGCGCGACGCGCCGGTGCTGTGGACGAAGGACATGGTCGGGGCGATGAAGCCCGGCTCCGTGATCGTCGATCTGGCCGCGCCGCAGGGCGGCAACTGCGAGCTCACGGCGAAGGACGAAAAGATCGTGACCGGCAACGGCGTGACGGTCGTGGGATACACCGACTTCGCGAGCCGGATGGCGGCTCAGTCGTCGACGCTCTACGCCACGAACATCCGGCACATGATGGCCGACCTGACGCCCGGAAAGGACGGAATCCCGGTTCACGACATGGAGGACGACGTGATCCGGGGCGCGACGATCGCCCTGGGCGGCGAAATCACGTATCCGCCTCCGCCTCCCAAGGTCAAGGCGATCGCCGCCCGGCCCCGGAAGGACAAGCCGAAGGAGCCGACGCCCGAGGAGAGGCGGGCCGCGGAGGCCGCGGAGTTCAGGGCGGGAACGAAGCGGCAGGTCGCGCTCCTGGCCGGGGGCGGCGCGTTGGTCCTGCTCGCGGGCCTTCACGCGCCGGCGAGCTTCATGCAGCACCTCATCGTTTTCGTGCTCTCGGTGTTCGTTGGCTTTCAGGTGATCTGGGGTGTGGCGCACAGCCTTCACACGCCCCTCATGGCGATCACGAACGCGATCTCGTCGATCATCATTCTCGGGGCGTTGATCCAGATCGGAGGCGGGTCGGTTCCCGTGGCGGCGCTCGCGGGCCTCGCGGCGCTGATGGCCGGGGTCAACATTTTCGGCGGCTTCCTCGTGACGCGGCGCATGCTCGCCATGTTTCAGAAATCTTGAAGGGATAGCGACTCATGGAATCCGGACTCACCACGGCGGCCTACGTCGTAGCGGCGGTTCTGTTCATTCTCGCCCTCGGCGGCCTATCGGGTCAGGAAAGCGCCAAGCGCGCGGTTTGGTATGGCATCGTCGGAATGGCCCTCGCGGTCGCAGCAACGCTGGCCGGGCCGGGTTCGGGCCTCTGGCACGTCTCGCTTCTCCTCGTGGCCGTCGGCGGGGCGCTGGGCGTGAGGTTGGCCCTGCGCGTCCAAATGACGCAGATGCCCGAACTGGTCGCCGCGATGCACAGCCTCGTGGGCCTAGCGGCGGTGTTCGTCGGGTTCAACGCCCATTTGGAATTGGACCGCGTGCTGACGATGGATCCCGCCTTGCGCGAAGTTCTGGCGGAGGGCTTCGCGGCCCTCGTCGCGAAGAAAACCCCGGTCGAGCACAACATCCTGCGCGTGGAGCTATTCCTCGGGGTGTTCATCGGTGCGGTGACCTTCACCGGATCGGTGATCGCCTACGCCAAACTCGCGGGCCGGGTGAACACCGCGGCGGTGAAATTGCCGGGCGGCCACGTCCTGAACGCGGCGGCGGCCGCGATCTCAGTTATTTGTCTGGTCTGGTACTTCCGCTCCGGCGACGTCCTCCCGCTGTCGATCATGACGGTCGCGGCCCTCTTCATAGGATTCCACCTGATCATGGGCATCGGCGGCGCCGACATGCCCGTCGTGGTGTCGATGCTGAACAGTTATTCGGGCTGGGCGGCGGCGGCGATCGGCTTCAGCCTCGGCAACGACCTTCTCATCGTGGTCGGCGCGCTGGTGGGAGCCTCCGGCGCGATCCTGAGCTACATCATGTGCAGGGCGATGAACCGGTCGTTCGTCTCGGTTATCCTCGGCGGCTTCGGTTCCGGGGCGGAATCGGGAATGGAGGTCGAGGGCGAGCGGATCGCGATCGACGCCGACGGGGTGGCCTCTGCGCTGAACGACGCCGACAGCGTGGTCATAGTGCCCGGCTACGGCATGGCGGTGGCGCAGGCGCAGCAGGCGGTGGCCGAATTGACCAACAGGATGCGGAGCGGCGGCAAGGAGGTGCGGTTCGCCATCCATCCGGTGGCGGGGCGCCTTCCGGGGCACATGAACGTCCTCCTGGCCGAGGCGAGGGTGCCCTACGACATCGTTTTGGAGATGGACGAGATCAACGCGGATTTTCCGAACACCGACGTGGTGATCGTGATCGGCTCCAACGATATCGTGAACCCGTCGGCGCAGGACGATCCGAATTCGCCGATCGCGGGCATGCCGGTCCTGGAGGTGTGGAAGGCGAAGCAGGTGTTCGTGTCGAAGCGCGGGCAGGGCACGGGCTATTCCGGCATCGAGAATCCGCTGTTCTTCAAGGAGAACACGCGGATGTTCTACGGGGACGCCAAGGATTC
>JANQKA010000450.1 GCA_028281405.1 Hasllibacter sp.
GGCGGGGGATCGGCGGTGACCACGAAGGTGGCCATGCTTTCGGCGTCGAAGGAGGACGGCATCGATGTCGATTATTTCTTCGCGCAGGTGGGCGTGGAGAAGCGCATGGTCGATTTCGCGCCGACCTGCGGAAACATCCTCGTGGGCGTGGGGCCGGCCTCGATCGAGATGGGCCTCGTGAAGGCCCGGGACGGCGAGACCCCCGTGAGGATCCGCGCCGTGAACACCGGCGCCAAGGTGGAAGCCGTGGTCCGGACGCCGGGCGGCCGGGTGTCCTACGGGGGCGACGAGGTGATCGCGGGAGTTCCGGGCTCCGCGGCGCCGATCGCGCTTGATTTCCTCGACGTGGTCGGCAGCCGGACCTCGGGGCTGTTCCCCACCGGAAGCCCCGCGGAGGAGATCGACGGGATCGCGGTCACCTGCATGGACGTCGCCATGCCGATGGTGATTCTCCGCGCCGCGGATTTCGGATTGGCCGGAACCGAGACGCCGGCGGAACTCGACGCCAACCGGGCGTTTTATGAAAAGGTGGAACCGATCCGCTTGGAGGCCGGACGGAGAATGGGTCTCGGCGATGTCGCCGAATCGGTGGTTCCGAAAATCGGGCTGCTGTCGCCGCCGACCCAGGGAGGCCATGTGTCCGTCCGCTACCTCATGCCTTGGAATTGCCATCCGTCGCTCGCGGTGACCGGATCCCAGTGCGTGGCCGCCTGCGTTCTCGCGCCGGGCACGGTCGCCGAAGGCATCGCCCGGCCTCCGTCGGGGGGCGGCGTCGCCAAGGTCCGGATCGAGCATCCCGCGGGGATAATGGACGTCGTCGCGACCTACGACGCCGAACCCTTCGCCTTCCATTCGGCCGGCCTGGTCCGCACGGCCCGGCTCATCGCCCGCGGAGAGGTGATGGTTCCCGGTGGCCTGATGTGACCGCGGTGGGTGGACGTGTCTCGCCCGCTCCGGAACGGTCTCCGAAGGCATCGCCGGCCTCCGTCGGGCGCCGCCGCCAGGGACCGGATCGGGCATCCCGCGGGGAAAAAGGAGGTCGTCGGGGCCCACGCCGCCGCCTTCGTTTTCCATTCGGCCGGCTTGGTCCGCACGGCCCGGCTCAACGCCCGCGGTGAGGTCATGGTTCCCGGTGGCCTGATGTGAACGCTTGGGGCCGCGTCGCGCCAGCTCCGGAACGGTTGCCGAATGCAGCCCCACCGCGTCGGGGGCGGCCGCCAAGGTCCGGATCGAGCATCCCCCGGGGATCATGGAGGTCGTCGCGGCCCACGACGCCGCCCCCTTCGTCTTCCATTCGGCCGGCTTGGCCCGCACGGCCCGGCTCAACGCCCGCGGTAAGGTCATGGTTCACGGAAGCCCGATGTGACCGCGTGGGGCCGCGTCTCGTCCACGCCCCGACCTCCGACCGGAGACCGCGGGATCCCGGAAGGTTCCTCAACGCCCCTTCTCCAAGCGATAGGCCCCTTCGGGCAGGTTGAGCGCGGCCGACAGGTCGCGCAGCATCGACGTGGACAGGGTCACCTTCTGAACGCGGTCCGTCCGCGGGTCGAGTTGTTCGACGGTGACGACATCGTCGAAGGAATTGATCGTGACATTCTCATGAAAGGGCGGTCCCGCCTCGTCGACGAGGGTGATCACGGTCGCGTCGAATTCGTGCTCGATTGTAAACATGCAGTTAACGATACGACGCCTCGCGTCGGAGTTCACGCGGTTCCCGACCCTCCGCGGCGGGTGCGGGGCGTCCGATTGGCCGGGCCCCCGTGGTTCGATCGGGGGACTGTTTGGCCGGGCATGGCCTTGGGAATGACCGCGGTCACCGGGAGTCGGCCGCGCGGGGTCGAAAATCCGCTCCGGGCCGCATTCCGTCCAAGCGGGGTCGGTGGATGCGCGCCCCGCCGGGATGTGGAGACGCGCGCCCCGCCGGGATGTGGAGACGCGCGCTCCACCGGCATTCGAGGACGTGGACTCAAGGGGGCGGATACATGGATGGGATCCACCCGGATGGTTCCACCGCTTCGCCGGCGCGGGGGAAGTGATCCACGTCCCTGTGACAAGGCTCGGCGGGAGCCGACGTGGTATTCGAAGCCCGCGGTCCGGGCCGCCAAGCAGGCGCGTTCCATTCGCGGGCGCGGAGGGTTTCGATGTGGACGGGTTCGCCGCACCCTCGAGGGACGATCCGTTTTCAATCAAGCGGGAACAGGACGCGCGACCGGAAGTGGACCGCCACCCCTCTTCTCGATGAAGATCACGCCGGGCGGCCACTCGAAGTGCCGGTCGCGGATGAGTGGCTTCGCGCCGCGAAGCTTCGCCGTCGCGAAGATGATGGAATCCGCCGAAGGGAGCCGATTATCAAGGAGATTCTTGGCGGTGAAAATGGCGATTTCCTCGTCCAAGTCGACAACAACGCACTTCCGCGCGAACGCGACCAACTCTTCGGTCCGGTTGAACGCGTCAATGCCGATTTCCGGGTCGGCCACTTGACGGGTTCGAACGGCGCCATGGTCGGCATCATCCAATCGTCCTTTCCGGGAAGCGGCGGAGCGCCCCGCTTGCCGGTTGGAGTATCAAGGGTCAACTCAATCCAAGCCAGGGCGTCGACCACGGTCACCGGAATTCCTCCGAGCGTTCGCGATAGCCGGTCGGGTCGGCTCCCCTCGCGATGCCACGCAGTTCGTCGATGGTTGGAACCCTGACGAGGGCAATCCCCAGACTGCTCTGGACGAAGGCCAGTTCCTCCCCCGGTTTCCAGTTCCGCATCTCCAGGATGTGCTTCGGGATCGTGATCTTGTATCCTGGAGACAGGATTGCGTGATCCGTCATTGTTTTCTCCCGTCGTTGCCCGCAAGCGGGAATCAGGATTTTCCTCGGGTGCGTCAAGGTGATTGGTTCCGAACCCCGCGCAAATTTCCACCGCCGGAATAGTGGGGCGGGCGGGGGCGTGGTGTGAGGTCGCCGGGCGACGATCGACCGGGCAATCGCGATTCGGAGAGTTCGGGACGGTTGCCGATACATCGGGGAGTCCAATGCCTCCCAAGAGCCGCGTATCGGATGGCGGCGCATGGCCGAGACGCGATGGTCAAAAACCAGCGCCCGGCGTCCCGGCCTTCGACCGACCGATGAGCACCCGAACTCCGCGCGGATCCGGAGAATTCCGCGACGGCGGGAATGTAAGCCCGCAACAATTCCGATGCGATGGCTTCGCGCCGCTTTCATTCCGGCGATCGATCATGCGCGAGTCGTCCCCGGGGGCCATCGGTTGACCCGAAATGGCCTCGGGTTGTCGAATCCTCCGTCAGAGGAAAGTCGCCGATCGATTCGAAACACGCCGACGCGTGGGATTCGGTGGTCCCGTCACGCGGCGCGATTCGGGCCGTCGCCGTCGCCCGGCGTGACGGTGCCATCCGCGTCATCGACCGATTCGTCCGTGGAGGGAACCGGAACAATCAGCACTCCGCGCCCATTTGGAATCAGGGAAAATTTCTGGCCCGGCTTCCAGTTTTGCCGCTTACGAATGTTCTCCGGAACCGTGACATTGCCCCTCGTGGACAAGACCGAGATGCGCTTTCCCATTTTTGGTCCTCGTTGTGCGCGCCTGCCGAATTCAGGTTGCTCCGCCGGGATGTCTATGCGTTCAAACACTCAATTCCAAGTTGTTTCCGCGTAGGGTGGCAACGACCGCGCGGGCCGTTGGTGATGGAGGATGCGGGAACCCGGCGGCGGGATTCATGCGACGCGTCCCGCATCCCGCGGGTCGATGCCGCCGTATTCGGGAAGCGATTCGGCGTTGCGGCGCCGAGGGCATCGAAACTGTTTTTGGATTGTTCCGGAGAGGTGACGTTGACCCACGCCCCAAGACGGAAGGGTGGGAATGAACCTGTTCCAGACAAATTCACGGGTGATGAGGTGGGTTGTCGAAACCCGCTACGGCGGTCACCGAGGTGGGAAAAACGGTGGCATCCCGCGGAGCTGATGCTCCGCCCCGGCAAACCACGCGCGATTTCCGCCATTCCGGGCATCGCTTTCGGGGATATTGCCACGGCGAATGGAGCGAGCCCGGGGGCGGCCCGCGGGTCCGCCCATTGTGCGGCATTCCGGTTCGGCGGCGACCCGGCGGCATGACCCGGAGGCCGCACACGGGGATTCCACCGGTTTCATTCTGGGTGAACGGCATCCGCTTCGAAATCCGCAACCGGCGGGAAATCGGTTGCAATTCGGCGACCGGTGATGTCGAATCGTCCCGGGAGCGCCAATCGCCGAAGGAATGGGACCATGCCGCGAGACTACAGCCTTCTCGGCCCCGACGGGGATCGCGCCGTGGCCGACGGCCTGGTGACGGAAGACTGGTACCGCACCCCCATCGACCGGAAGACGATGAAGGCCCTCATGAAGCGTTCCGACCAACCCGCGCTCCGCGACACGGGCCTACTGTTTGGCCTGATGCTTCTGTTCGCGGGTTCGGCCATCCTTCTGATGCCGTCTTGGTGGTCCGTTCCGTTCTGGCTGGCCTACGGCGTGCTGTACGGGTCGGCCATGGACAGCCGCTGGCACGAGTGCGGTCACGGCACGGCGTTCAAGACGCGCTGGATGAACAATGTGGTCTATCACATTGCCTGCTTCTGCGTGATGAGGGATCCGTATTGCTGGAAATTCAGCCACGCCAGGCACCATTCGGACACGATCATCGTCGGGCGCGACCCGGAAGTGGCGATCATGAGGCCGGTGGCGGCGCTGAAACTCGCCGCGAATCTCATCGGCCTGATCGATGTGTGGGACGGAACGCGGCGCATGCTCGCCCACGCGTCGGGACGCATCCTGCCGGACGAGGCGACCTATGTCGACGGGGCATACCATCGCGGGACGTTCGCCGCCGCCCGTGTTTGGTTGATCATCCACGCCGCGGCCATCGGCGGGGCTTTCGCGCTACAGTCATGGATTCCCGTTCTCCTGATCGGACTGCCGCGCCTTTATGGATGCTGGCACATGGTGATCTGCGGTTGGCTTCAGCATGGCGGATTGGCCGACAACGTGCTGGATCACCGGATGAACAGCCGGACGGTTCACATGAATTCGGTGAGCCGTTTCATATACTGGAACATGAACCACCACATCGAGCATCACATGTTCCCGCTGGTTCCGTATCACAGGCTGCCTCAACTGCACGAGGAGTGTCGGCACGACTTTCCGGCCCCGAACAACTCGATAACCGAGGCGTTCGGGGAATTGTTGCCTGTGCTTTGGCGGCAGCGGCGGGATCCCGACTTTCATCTCCACCGGGATTTGCCGGACACCGCGAACCCCTACCGCGCCGGGCCGGGAGTCCGGACCGCCGCCCGGGGAGGGAATTGACCCATGGCCGAATGGATCGACGCCTGCGCGGTCGACGGGATCGAGGAGGAGGACGTGATCCGGTTCGATCATGGATCCCGCACCTTCATCATCGTGCGGGATCACGAGGGCGGTTTCCATTGCTGCGACGGACTCTGCACGCACGAGAATGTTCACTTGAGCGACGGACTCGTGATGGAGGCCACAATCGAGTGTCCCAAGCATTCGTCGGTGTTCGACGCGGGAACGGGCAAGGTCCAAAATCCGCCCGCGTGCGATAATCTGCGCGTTTATCCCGCCAAGGTCGTGAACGGCCGGGTGTTCGTGG
>JANQKA010000330.1 GCA_028281405.1 Hasllibacter sp.
AGCCGGAATTCGTGCCAAAACCCGGTTGTGCTGTCCCAAGACAATGGGCACCTACCCGATTTGGCCCGTGTGTTTGGCTCATGCCCCATATTCGGAGGCTACGTGGTCCAAAAATTCGTCGATACTATAAAGAGTTGCTGGGTCCGGTACGGCAACGAGCCCGATAGTTTTGGCTCAAACCGCCATATAAGCCGAAATTTGTTCCAAAACCGGATCGGACGGGTCCAAGACCACGAACTCACAACAGGCTCGATCCCTGCATTGTAGGTCATGCCCACATTTAATGGCCGCCAGCTCGAAAAACGGCAGTATTACGGAAATTTATTGAATCCAGCCCTGAATCACGCCCCGGAGTGTTGGCTCAAGCCGTCAAATAAGCCAAAATTCGTGTGGAAGTCGGGCCGAACAGCTTCAAGACCACGCAAGTCCGGCTTAGTCCGCGCGCATAGACTCGCGACCTGCATTCGGTATCAGTCGCATAAGCCCAAAGTAACGGTCTCGGAGGGGGACGGGACACGAAACGGCGCGGGACCCCGAAATTTCAGCTCCGACCGTCCGATGTGCCGGAAATCGAGACCCAATCGGCCATCCCACCCTGAAACCATCACCGACCGGAAAGATCCTCCGTTTTGGTAAACTACTCGAAATCAATGGCAGCCAGAGATGAAAAACAGCGATTTATTGTGCGTTGCGGTATTCGGAAGCGGCGCACCGCCCCAAAGTATTGAATCAATCCGCCGGGAAATCCGAAAATTGGATAAAATCCAATAACTCGACGCCCCAACCTCTCATTCAGAAATTGGTGTCGGAACGAGGCGTTCCGCATCAGGTGGACCAATTCCGATTCCTTGGGATTCGGCGGCGGTGCTACATGAATGGATCTTATGATTTTCCAAAGACGGGGGACATGATCATTCGGCAAATTGACAACGGTCTGGTATCTAACATCTTTATTCACGTCACGGCACACGATAACGGACTCCGCGTTTGACTCCTTCCGAAACCAGCATTCCCGACTTGATAAGCCCTGAAAGCCCGCGCTTGATCCGATTCCTCGGGATATTCTCGCCCAAGCGTGAATGGATCTCTCTAATCGGGGAATAGGGATGTTTCTCAACATCGGTCACAATCAACTCCGCCAACCGGTGCGCCTCAATTTTCTCCGGTGCGGCTTGCGGGCTTCCCGAATTCAATATTTTGATGCGCTCCCAGTCGACAAAATATTTGGTCGCCCGGGTATTCCCCACCTTCCTCACCAAGCCGCTTTTGGAAATTCCACGCAACCACGGTTGAAGATCGTTCACCGATTTCAGCGCAAGCTTGTGGCATAGATCGTGCGTCGATAGTCCGTTATTTTGTCCCAAAAACCCAAGCGCGATTCTTTCTCGCAGCGTAAATTTGAATCTCGAATTGACCAGTGCCATCATATCGATCACCTCCGGTTTCAAGATTTGGCGATGAATGACCACCGTTACGCTGTCGGCATCCTCGATAATTTCCGGAACGGCGCGGCCCTTCGACAAAAGAATCTCGTAAATGCGGTCAAGCCCACTTCCTTCACGCTCAATCAAATTCAAATCGTGAAACAGACGGGCGAAATCATCGTTCCTTCGCACGCTCTTGTGCAAAGCATTCTCCGGAGTCACGCCGGGCGGCAATTGACCGGGATTGGTGATTCGCAAAAATTTCGGATGAATCTCGATCAGGATATCTCCTTTCTGCGAATAAGGGCGGTGAACGAATGCGTTTGCGAGTAACTCCCTGACCACAACTTCTTCGAAAGCGGGAATCTGCTGACGTGTGATTTTTTTCGGAACCTCGTAATATTCACTGAAATCCGGCACCTCTTCCCAAATGGCCGGGATGAGTTCGATCGGGCTGAGAGTGTGGTCATCCCAACAAAATTTATTAATTTTTTGTTCGAACTCATCGAATTTGATGACTTGAATAATCGGGGCGGTGCCCAATTTCCCCCGATCGGAACTGGAGCCGACGCACAGCAAGCCAAGATTTGTCAGGAAATTTCCTTCCGCCAAACGATAGTGATCGAGCAACTCGTCGACCGTTTTGATTTTGACCAACGGTTTCACCAATTCTGATCCCCTCAGCATTTCGACAAGGGCATTCACTTTCTCACTATCGGCGGACGAACGATCGATCTGAAGATTCGTTTTTCGCTCCCATGGAACATTTGAGCGCTCATCGGATATCCGCTGAATTTCGTCGCCTTTTAGTGGGCGACTGGTATCACCTATTCTGACAAAGCATTCGCCCCTTGTTGTCGAAGCCAAGCCATTTGAGCGGGGGATTTCAAGACTGATGTATTTCGCCTCGTTTTTGGCGGTG
Source organism: Hasllibacter sp. (assembly GCA_028281405.1). GTDB lineage: Bacteria > Pseudomonadota > Alphaproteobacteria > Rhodobacterales > Rhodobacteraceae > JANQKA01. The sequence continues at coordinate 2,347 of JANQKA010000330.1, forward strand.
ATCACTTCGGCGGTCAACGACAATCCGACCGTGATTTCGCTCACGCGCCTTCGAATTTTGTCCAACAGACCGTCCGGAATCTTCTGGCCCTCCGGCGGTTGATCGCACCCGTCCTCGATTCCGATGAGGATCACGCCTCCGAGCGCGTTCGCGAACGCAACACAGTGCTTGGCCAACTGCGACCAATCCTGTGAATCTCCATGCACAAGCCGCAGTGATTTTTGCTCTCTGCCCTGACCTTCCAAGGCCATTTTGAACCTCCATGTCTTTGCTCAACCGAGGTGGTCTGTCGGCATGCCCCAATGTCTCCCTGGACACCCAATTCTCGACGCTACTCCGCTCGGCAATGACGTTCAATCTTCATCCGCAAAGGATTTAATCGTTTCCAGCGCGCCTTTCAAGGCCGCTCCGTCCTCGTCCCGCAAGGCCGCCTGTCGCAGGCGGCGCAGCCAATCGGAGGCGTCCCCGCGCGCCTTCACGAGGTCGAGCCCCGACAGAACGGCGTCGAACTTGGAGAGGCCGCGGGCGTGGGTGTCGGAATATCCCTTGATCAGCCGCTGGCATTCGAACACCTCCACGCCGAGTTCGTAGTCCGTCCCGGCCGCGGTCAGCGCGGTGTCCATCAGACGCTCCACATGCGCGGCCTCGACGGCGTGGCGCGTCAGGCGCCGCCGGACGGGGCGCAGTCCCCCGAGCAGCCACAACGTCAGGAAACCGCCCAACCTGTCGCTCCGCAGCCGCCTTCCCCCGCCGGCCAGCCTGCCGAGAACCTTCCCCGCGACCCCTCCGCCATCGACCCGGCGCCCGATCCAGGCGGGCAGGATCGATATCAATTCCTCGGCCCGCGGATGAAAATATTCGGTGACCCGCACCACGCCGCCGGGCGGTATTTGCTGTTCGCGGCGCAGCCGGGCGTCCCGGCCTGATCGGGTTTTCAGGTCCGCCACCCGGATGATGTCGTCGTAGCACATCGCGTTCGCGACATGCTTCGCCGCCGCGATGGTAAGGACATGGCCCTTCGACGGGTCGTCGGCCAGGAGCGCCCTTTCGACGCGGTCCAGATACTCCGCCCCGTAGGCCGGATCCTGATAATCCACCACCTTGCGCAGTCCCGCCCGGGCCATGGTCCGCGCCTCCTCGGGCAAGGCCTCCAAGCGGGCCTCCAATCCGGCCCACGCGGCCAGAAGCCTCCGCGGTCCCCGGGCGCGGATCTCGGTTTTCCGGGGAGCGGGTGGAGAATCCTCCTCCTTGTGGTTCAACGCGGCGCGGAACGCCCGAAGGCTGGCCTCGGCGCCCCTGCCCGACGCTCGGACAACCTCCTCGTACAGTTCGACCGGAAACGGCAGGGCGCCGCTCCGCGCCAATCCGCCGAACAGACTCGAGGAGATCACGCTGCCGCTCTCCCGCGCCAGACGGTCCATGTCGAAGCAAAGCAATTCCTTCGCACCCGCCGACAAAGCTTCGCGCACCTCCTCCCCGTCGCCGCGCCCGTCGCCCGGAACCTGCTTTTCGGAAACCGCGAGTATCCGGTGGCTCGACGCGATCAGGGTGGTTCTGTCGGGAGTGACGAAGCCCCGCTGCACGGCGCGGCCCGCCTCCATGAGTTCGGACGCGATCAGCACGTCGACGTCGCCGGGCGTGGGCGAGAGCGCGAACACGGCCCCGTTCCCGGACTTCGGGGCCATCTCCACATAGTAGATCGTCGCCCCCGTGCGCTGGGCCACGCCCGCCACATAGGTGACCTGCGCGTCGTGACCGCCCAACTCCGCCAGGTCGGCAACCCAATTCGACAGGACGCCGCCGCCTTGGCCGCCGACGGCCATGATCGCGAGCTTGAGGATCGCCGACGAGTTGTCCGCGCCCTCCGCGGCCGGGCCGGGCCGCCCCTCCGCCGTCACGACGCCGCCTCCGCGTCGAAACTCAGGAGCCGCGACTCGCGGCGGCGTTGCAGGAAGCGGATCGCGAGCCCGCGCAGCCGGCTCAGGATGGTTTCGGCCCGTCCCGGGTTCCGCACCAGGTCCGCCTGATAGAACGACGGGCAAAGGACGGCGGCGTCCGCGACCTCCCCGCAATTCCCGCACCCCACGCAATCCGAGTCGATCGCGGCGACCGGATCGTCGCGCAGCGGATCGTCGAGTTTCTTCAGCGAAAGCGACGGGCAGCCCGAAAGCCGGATGCAGGCGTGGTCGCCGGTGCAGACGTCCTCGTCCACCCCGAACCGGGTGCGCTGTATCCGCCGGCCCTCCGCGACGGCCTTGGCTTCGGCGGGTTTCTCGCGCCTGCGCCGGTTCAGCATGCATTCCGAAGAGGCGACGATGATCTTCGGGCCGGTCTCCTTGGTGGTCAGGGCCTCGCGCAGCGTGTCCCGCATTCGGCCGACGTCGTAGGTGCGGTCGATCTGCCGGACCCATTTCGCGCCCACGCCCTCGACCGCCTTCTTGATCGGATTCCCCGTGTTGCGGTTGGATTTTTCGACGCGGGACGAGGGCAGATCCTGTCCGCCGGTCGCCGAGGAATAGTAATTGTCGACGATCACGATCACGCCGTCGTTGTCGTTGTACACGGCGTTGCCGATCGAACTGGCGAGGCCATTGTGCCAAAAGCCGCCGTCGCCGATGAACGCGATCGAGCGCTTTTCCGCGCCCTTCGCGTTGAAGGCCGAGTTCGACGCGGGGCCGAGACCGTATCCCATGGTGGTCGCCCCGATGTTGAACGGCGCGTTGATGGAGAACAGGTGGCAACCGATATCGCCGGCGATGTGGTGCTCGCCCAATTCCCGCTGAACGAGTTTGGTCGCAGCGAATATCGGGCGTTCCGGGCACCCGACGCAGAAGCCGGGCGGGCGTGGAGGCACGTTCCCCTCCAAACGGTCGTCGCGCAAGACGGGAGGACTGTTGGGAGCGCGTCCCACCGCGGGCAGCAATTCCGCCGCGTGGTCCCGCATGAATCCGGAAACCGCGTCTCGCATGGCCTCGCCCGTCAGTTCGCCCGCCTCGGGGAAGCGGCCCTCGCCCTTGCCCTCGACCGGAACCGTCCGGCCCGCCTTGTGCAGGATCGCTCGGATGCCCTGCTCGATATAGTCGGGGTGCCCCTCCTCGACGATCAGGACCGCCTCCTTGCCCGCGGTGAACGCCAATACCTCGTCCTCCACCAGCGGATAAGTCACGTTCATCACGTAGAGGGGAATGTCCGTCCTTCCGTCGGTTTCCGCCAGTCCCAAACGCTGCAAAGCGCGGACGACGCCGTTATACATGCCTCCCTGCGCGACGATGCCGACCTTGCCCGCGTCGTTTCCGAAGAACTCGTTCAACCCTTCCCCGGCGATGAATTCCCTGGCCGCCGGAAGGCGTTTGGCGACCTTTTCCCGCTCGTGCAGATAGGACGAGGGTGGAAGCACGATCCGTTCCACGTCGCGGGTCGGATTTTCCAGCGCGTCCCGCACCGTCATCGCCGGGCGCAGGTTTTCGCCCGCCGTGAAGGAGCCGCGCAGATGGCACGACCGGATCCGCAATTGCAGCATCACCGGTGTGTTGGAGGTCTCGGACAGGCGGAATCCGTCGCCAACCGCCTTCACGATGGACGGCAGGTTGGGGCGCGGGTCGAGCAGCCAGATCTGGCTTTTCATCGCGAAGGCGTGGCTTCGCTCCTGCATGATCGACGAGCCTTCGCCGTAGTCTTCGCCGACGATCACGAGCGCCCCTCCCTTGACGCCGCCCGAGGCCAGGTTGGCCAGCGCGTCCGAAGCGACATTGGTGCCCACGGTGGATTTGAAGGTGACCGCGCCGCGGATCGGATAATGCACTGAGGCCGCCAGCATGGCGGCCGCCGCCGCTTCCGACGCGCTGGACTCGAAGTGGACTCCCAATTCCTCAAGAAGTTCCTGCGCGTCGGACAACACGTCCATAAGATGGCTTATCGGCGACCCCTGGTATCCTCCGACGTAACCGACTCCGTTTTCCAGGAGGGCCTTGGTGATGGCCAGAATGCCCTCTCCCGAGAACGTCCCGCCGGCGGGCATCCTCAGATGCTCGACTTCTTTTTTGAATGAGCGTTCGGCCATTGTCTCCACCCGTTCGCGCACGGAATCCGCGGTGTCCCGGGGCCCGGGTCGCCGCCCCGATGGGGGAGCGTCGCCGATTTCGGGAACCTCCGCAAGGGAAGGCCAAGGGACTTGGCCGAGGGCGCCTCGGCGGGAGGGGAGGAACCGGCCGGGGAAAGAGTCGGAGGGTGGCCGGGAAAGCTCCCGTCCTCGACGGGTCCGGCGTTCGCGCCATGCGTGGCGCTTCGCCCGATTCGGTTCGATCGCGGTGGGCCGAGGGAAACGGTTCGCGAAAGCGCCCGCCCAACGATTCCCCGCGGCTTTGAATCCCAAGAATATCCCTCCCGAAGCGAATCCGGCTTCGATGGAATCGATCCGGGAGGCCGCGGCCCGATCAACCGCGTCGTTGAGGGCTTCAATATCCACCCCGCGGGGGACGTGTCACGCGAATCCCGGAACGCGCCGAACCGGCCGGGGAGACGGGGACGAGGAGGCGGTGCGATATCCGGGAGGCGGCGCGGCTTCCGCCTTGTCCTTGGGAACAACCCGATGCCGGAACGGCTGGGCGAACGCGTAGGAACGATCGCGGGAGGGGGCCGCCCTCACAGGAGTGACGGAAGGAAGAGGGCGATTCCCGGAACCAGCAGCAGAAGTAGGAGGCGCAGGATGTCCATAATCCAAAACGGAGTGACGCCGCGGAAAATCGTCGCCGTGGGAACGTCGCCGATCACGTTCTTCAGAACGAAAACGTTCAAGCCCACCGGAGGCGTTATCAAACTGATCTCCGTCACCACCACCACGACGATGCCGAACCAGACGGGATCGAATCCCAACGACGTGACCAGCGGGAAAAAGATCGGAACGGTCAGCAGCAGCATCGACATGCTCTCGAACACGCAGCCCAAGGCGATATAGATGAGGATGATCATGCCCATGACCGCCCAGGGGCTCAGCCCGGCGCTCTGGACGGCGGCCAGCAGCGCTTCCGGCAGTCCCGCGATGTTCACGAAATTCGAAAATATCCAGGCGCCGATCAGGACGGAGAACAGCGAGGCCGTCGTCGTCGCGGTTTCGGTCAACACTTCGCGGAGACCGGCGAAGTTCAGCCCGCGGCGGGCCAAGGCGATCAGGAACGCGCCGCCCGCGCCCATGCCCGCCGCCTCGGTGGGTGAAAACGTGAGATGCAGCGGCCAGAAGTCCAAGGCGCCGTAGAGCCCTCCGATCACCAGGAAGAACAGCAGAAGCGTGGCCCAAACACCTTTGACGGCGGTCAGGCGCTCGGACCAGGTGGCTCTGGGTCCCGCGGGGCCAGCCCCGGGATCGCGGGCGATGGTGACGCGGACCGCCAGCAGGTAGAACAGGATGCCCAGAATGCCGGGAAGCACGCCCGCGATGAACAGTTTGCCGATCGAGGTTTCGGTGAGCAGTCCGTAGATGACCAGCACCACCGAGGGCGGAATCAGTATGCCCAGCGTTCCCCCCGCGGCGATCGAGGCGGTCGACAGGCCATCGGAATAGCCGAATTTGCGCATCTCGGGCATCGCGACCCGAGACATGGTCGCCGCGGTCGCGAGCGACGACCCGCAAACCGCCGCGAATCCCCCGCAGGCCGCGACCGTCGCCATGGCGATGCCGCCGCGGAAATGGCCGAGGAAGGCGTTCGAGATTTGGTACATCTCGCGGCTGATCCCGCTCTTGTTCACGAACAGGCCCATCGCCACGAACAGCGGAACCACCGACAGCCCGTAGTCCTGGCTGGTGTCGGTGATCAGGCGCGCCGACATCGACAGGGATCCGCGGACGGAGGTCTCCAGCGCGAAACCGACAACGCCCACCATGCCCATCGCGAAGGCGATTGGCACGCGCAGCAGCACCAGCAGCAACACCACCGCGAACCCGATCAGCGAGGCGGTCATGGTCGCCGCTTCCCCGAAAGCGCGTCGCTCAGGCACAGAACGCCCCGGTACAGAAGGACGCCGATGGTGAGAAATACGGACAGCGCGACGAACCAGCCGACATAGAACACCGGAATGTTCAGGTATTCGGTGGAGTCGCCGTATTCGCGGGCCCGCTCGGCGAGCGTGACGATTCGCCGCGCTGGAAACAGCAGCAGGATCCCGCAGGCCAGATTGACCGCCGCGTCGCGGATCGATGACAAGCCGCGCCGGTGGAAGGATCCGTCCAACAGGTCGACGGTGACATGTTCGCCCCTCCAAGTTGTTTCCGGAAGGGCCGAGAACACTATGATCGCCATCAGGATTCGCGTCAGTTCGGTCGCCGCCTCGATGGGCGCGTCGAAAGCGGACCGCAAAATGACGTCCGCGAAGGTCAGCGTCATCAGCGTGAAGAACGCCGCGGCCGCGACCGCCATCGGGAATTGAAGGATTGTTCCACGCATGGCGGCGACGCCCCGTCTTGATTCCGCGCCGGGCGCCGCGTGGCGCCCGGCGCGGAGATTCCTATTGGGCGTCGGCCTCTTCGACCATCATTTCATAGGCGGCGGCCCCGTCGATGCCCGCCGCCTCCAGTTCCGCGATCACCTTGTCGCGGACCTTGGCGCCCACCATGGCGAACGCGACCCGGTCGTTTGAAGACGCCGTGACGATCGTGGCGTCGTCCGCGGCCTTGGTCGCTTCATACGCCTCGGCGTCGTAGGCGTCCCAGGCCTTGCCGATCATCCGGGCGGCGGGTTCGCCGAACACTTTGGACTCCAGCGCCCTCCGCGTCCTCCTCGGCAGGCTGTCGAAGACGTCCTGGTTCATCAGGACGGCGAAGGAGGTCCGGTAAAATCCTCCGGGCATCTCGTACAGGTTTTTGGCGACCTCGTTGAGCCTGAAGCCCAACCGCTCCCCGACATTCATGGCCACCGCGTCGGCGGCTCCCGAAGCCAGGGTTTCGTAGACCTTGGGGGCGGGCACCTGGATGCCGATCATCCCGAGTTCCTTGCCCACGTCGGCCACGACGCCGCCGCCCAACCGGGTTTTGAGGTTCCTGAGGTCGGCGAGCGACGCGATCTCCTTGTTGGAGTGGATCTGGCCCGGTCCGTGGACGAACAGGGTGACCAGTTTGACGCCGCGGTGCTCGTCGGCCCGCTCGAGGAATTTCTCGTGCACGCGCCAGTAGGCTACCGAGACGTCTTCCGCGCCCTCGCCCAAGCCGGGGATTTCCGCCAACTTGGACACTGTGAAGCGGCCCGGTTGATAGGCGTGCACGATAATCGTCATGTCGGCGCCGCCGTCCATGACCAAATCCATCTGGGCGGGTGGCGGGGCCAGCCCGAACTTCAGTTCTCCGGTCACCTCGCCGTTCGTGGCTTCGGACATCATTTCGATCAGACCGGTCAGCATCTTGGTGTTCATCGGGTGCGTCGGCGGCACCCAGGAGGACACGGTCAGTTTGGTCTCTGCGAGAGCCGGGGCGGTCAGTGCCGAAACGCACAGGGCCGCGGTCGCGAGCAGGCGGGAAATATTGGGCATGGAGGTCTCCTAGGTGTGTAGTGGTCGACAACGCTACCCGTGTCCGACGGGGATGTCCATAGGCCGCGCCGCCGCCCTCAGCGTGTGCCCCTTCCATCCGGACGGCCGTGGGCCATCTTCGTCCGACGGGCGGCGTCGGCGGCGCGGCGACGCCTTGCGAAGCTTGGTGTTTTCGCGGCGGAACGATTTGCCCACGATGTTCCCGCAGCCGAAGGATGGACGGAACCTTGCCCCGGGTCCTTGCCATGCCCGCCTCGCATCAGATTTGGTCGGGGATTGATGCCCAATGGTGTCAGACCTGCGGCACCATTCGAGGCGGTTCGCGCGCCGGAATCGTCCGCGTGGGATGTTTTGGCTCACGAATCCACGGGACTGAACCAAACGGAAGGCACAGTCATCAATAAAATAAGGCCATTCCGGTCGATGTTTGGCTCACTTTGGACCAGTCAACCACCGGACTGAGCCAAAAGGATGACGCAGTCATCAATAAAATAAGGACTTTCCGA
>JANQKA010000471.1 GCA_028281405.1 Hasllibacter sp.
CGGAGGCGAATGCGATTCTCTTCATGGTTACTTACTCCCTGTTGGCCCTCTCGGGCGGGTCGGTCCCGTCGTGCCACCGGAAGGTGGCCCCGGTCACTGCATAATCGGCACCTTTCCCGCGCGAATCTACACCTAATCCACGCCTCACGCAAACTTGCGTTGTCGTGGGCGGGCGTGATTGGCGCGGGGCGCCGGATCGACCCGCCTCGTGGAGGCGGCGGGGAGGGAATTTTCCATCGCGCGGCGCCCCGCCGCGGCGGCCGCCGGGGACGGAGCGCCCGGCGGAGCCGGAGGAGCGGCGGTCATCGCGGGCGACCGCGTCCGGCGTGGACCGCTAAGTCAAGGTCGCGGAGGCCGCGGCGGACGCGACGGCCTCCGTGGCGCGCGGAGGGCTCCGAAGGGCCGATTCGACGCCGGCGGAAAGCGCGCGCGTGAAAGCGAAATCGATGAATGAGCTTGCATGGGATTCCGGCCCGTCGGCCGATTTCCCCTTATGTATGCGCTTACATCCGCTCCGGGGCCATGTGCTTCGCCTGTTTCGGGAAACCGGGCGGGCATGCGGGCATTCCGTGACGTGGATTGGGGCGCGGCGCCCCTGGCGGGCCTCCGCGTTCCGCCCCGGGGTGGTGGAGGATCTGCTTCCGGCTCCTCCGTGCGCGGATGCGGCCTCCATCGAAATTCGGTCGGTGGGTCGCTGGGAGATTTTCCCGGGACCGACCAGAGTCCGCCGCCGGATTCGGGCGTTGGTCGACCGGGGAGGATCCTCCGGCGCGGCGTGTGGCGCCGCCGCGTCCCGGACCGCGAACGGCGGGGCGGGGTGGCCGCGGCGCCTCCGGATTCCGATGGTGTTCGATCGGGGAGGATCCTCCGGCGCGGCATGTGGCGGAGGCGCGTCCCGGACCGCGAACGGCGGGGTGGGGTGGCCGCGGCCGGATTGGGGCGGTGGTCGATCGGGGAGGATCCTCCGGCGCGGCGTGTGGCGGAGGCGCGTCCTGGACCGCGAACGGCGGGGTGGGGTGGCCGCGGTGCCTCCGGATTAAAGCGGTGGTCGATTGTGGAGGATCCTCCGGCGCGGCGTGTGGCGGAGGCGCGTACTGGACCGCGAACGGCGAGATGGAGCGGCCGCGGCCGGATTGGGGCGGTGGTCGATTGTGGAGGATCCTCCGGCGCGGCGTGTGGCGGAGGCGCGTCCTGGACCGCGAACGGCAGGGTGGGGTGGCCGAGGCCGCGGCCGGATAGGGGCGGTGGTCGATAGGGGAGGATCCTCCGGCGCGGCATGTGGCGGAGGCGCGTCCTGGACCGCGAACTGCGGGGTGGAACGGCCGCGGCCGCCTTCGGATTCGGGTTGTGTCGATTGGGTGGATCCTCCGTCGCGCGCGTGTGTCGTCGGCGCGTCCTGGACCGCGAACGGCGGGGTGGGGTGGCCGCGGCCGCGGCCGGATTGGGGCGGTGGTCGGTAGGGGAGGATCCTCCCGCGCGGCATGTGTCGTCGGCGCGTTCTGGACCGCGAACGGCGGGGTGGGGTGACCGCGGCCGCCTTCGGAATCGGGTGGTGGTCGATTGGGGAGGATCCTCCGGCGCGGCATGTGTCGTCGGCGCGTCCTGGACCGCGAACGGCGGGGTGGGGTGGCTGCGGCCGCGGCCGGATTGGGGCGGTTGTCGATAGGGAAGGATACTACGGCGCGGCATGTGGCGGAGGCGCGTCCTGGACCGCGAACTGCCGGGTGTAGAGCCCGCGGCCGCCTCCGTATTCGGGCGGTGGTCGAGTTGGGGAGGATCCTCCGGCGCGGCGTGTTGCGTCGCCGCGTTCTGGACCGCGAACGGCGGGGTGGAGCGGCCTCGGCCGCCTTCGGATTGGGGCGGTGGTCGATTGGGAAGGATCCTCCGGCGCGGCATGTGGCGTCGCCGCGTCCTGGACCGCGAACGGCGGGGTGGAGCGGCCGCGGCCGGATTGGGGCGGTGGTCGAGTTGGGGAGGATCCTCCGGCGCGGCATGTGGCGTCGGCGCGTCCTGGACCGCGAACGGCGGGGTGTAGACCCCGCGGCCGCCTCCGTATTCGGGTGGTGGTCGAGTTGGGGAGGATCCACCGGCGCGGCGAGTGGCGTCGGCGCGTCCTGGACCGCGAACGGTTTGGCGGAGTGACCGCCGCGTCGTGTCGGGCCGCGGCGCGGTCTCTGGACCGCGAAGGTGCGGGAGTATATGTTCGCGGCGAATTGAATCGATTCGGTTGGGCGGCGCGCGGTGTTCGAGGGAGGCGAATCATGACGAAGGAACCGGCGAGACAGGATTTCGAGGAGGTGCGGACCGGGTTCGACCCCGACCCGTCCCGCTCCCTGTCGCTGCGGAAGGAGGCGTATGTCGACCCGGCGTGGTACCGGACGGATCTCGACGCGATCGTGGCGCGGTCGTGGCAATGGGTTTGCCATGTCGAGAAACTGCGCCAACCGGGAGCCTACGTGACGACCCGGATCGCGGGGAGGCCGATCGCGGTCGCCCGTGGCCGGGACGGGGAACTGCGCGCCTTCTACAACGTGTGCAAGCACCGGGCGCACGAGCTTCTGAGCGGAGAGGGAGTGACCACGCGGATCATGTGCCCTTATCACGCTTGGGTCTACGGACTCGACGGAGGGCTGGTCCGGGCGCCGCACACGGAGGGGCTGAAGGACTTCGACCCGTCGTCGATCCGCCTCGAGTCCGTGAGCGTGGACGAATTCTGCGGCTTCGTCTTCGTCAACCTCGACCCAGAAGCCCGGCCCATGCGGGAACGCGCCGGAAATCTCGAGACGGAAATCCGCCACTGGGCGCCCGATATCGAGAATCTCACCTTCGGCCGCAGGCTCAGCTACGACATAAAGTCGAACTGGAAGAACGTGGTGGACAACTTCCTCGAGTGCTACCACTGTCCCACGGCGCACAAGGATTTCTGCGATCTGGTGGACATGGACACCTACAAGGTCACGACGCACGGCATCTACTCCAGCCACATGGCCGAGGCGGGCAAGGGCGCGAACACCGCCTACGACGTCTCGAACGCGACGGTGCGCACCCACGCGGTCTGGTGGATCTGGCCCACGACCTGCTTCATGCGGTACCCGGGAAGGTCCTCGATGATCGTGCTCAACATCATTCCCGCGGGGCCCGACCGGACGCTCGAGACCTACGATTTCTTCCTGGAGACTCCCGAACCGAACGAAATGGAGGTGGAGGCCATGCGCTACCTCGACGAGGTGCTGCAGCGCGAGGACATCGACATCGTCGAAAGCGTGCAGAGGGGCATGGCGACGCCGGCCTTCACCCAGGGCCGGATCGTCAACGACCCGGGCGGGTCGGGCAAATCCGAACACGCCGTCCACCACTTCCACGGGCTCGTTCTCGACGCCTACGCGGAGGCGGCGGCGTGAGGCGTCTGCGCGGAAGCGGCGAAGCGCGGCGTCCCAACATCGTCGTGCTGATGGCCGACCAGTTGGCGCCGCATTTTCTCGGCACCTACGGACACGGCGTGGTGAGATCCCCCAACATCGACGCCCTCGCGGCGCGCGGCATGCGATTCGACGCGGCCTATTCCAACTCGCCGCTCTGCGCGCCCGCGCGGTTCGCGTTCATGTCGGGTCAGCTGATCAGCCGGATCGCGGCCTACGACAACGCCTCCGAGTTCCCGGCCTCTGTTCCGACATTCGCGCACTACCTCAAGGCGCTCGGATACCGCACCTGCCTTTCCGGCAAGATGCACTTCATCGGTCCCGACCAAATGCACGGCTTCGAGGAGCGGTTGACGACCGACATCTACCCGGCGGATTTCGCGTGGACCCCCGATTGGGAGGCCCCCGACGAGCGGATCGACAAGTGGTACCACAACATGGCGACGGTGAAGGAAAGCGGCGTCGCCGTCGCGACATTCCAGACCGATTACGACGACGAGACCGAATTCGCCGCCCGGCGCTGGCTCGTCGACCGGGGCCGCGACCGGGCCGCCGGAGACGATACCCCGTTCTGCCTGGTCGCCAGTTTCATCCATCCGCACGACCCGTATGTCGCCAAGCCTGAGTGGTGGAACCTCTACGACGGCGTGGAAATCGACATGCCGGGGCGCGCGCCGCACGGCGGGATGGATCCGTTCTCGCGCCGCGTCATGGACGGGATCGAGGCGAGCGCCGTGGAGCTCACCGAGGAGGAGGTGCTCCGCGCCCGCCGGGCTTACTTCGCGAACGTCAGCTACTTCGACAGCAAGGTCGGAGCCTTGACGCGGACGCTGGAGGACACGGGGGAATTGGAGAACACGATCGTCGTCGTGACGGCCGACCACGGCGACATGCTGGGGGAGAGGGGCCTTTGGTACAAGATGAATTTCTTCGAACAGTCCGCCCGGGTTCCGATGATATTCGCGGGGCCGGGCGTGGCGCGGGGAACCGTCCCGAACGCCTGCTCGCTGATCGATCTGCTGCCGACCTTCATTGAGATCGGCGGAGGCGGGGCGGACGTGCTGGGCGAGCCGATCGATGGACGGTCCCTGATGCCGCTCGTCCGCGGAGGCCGCGATCCGGTGGACGAGACCTTCGGCGAGTATTGCGCGGAGATGACGCCTTGGCCCGTGTTCATGATCAGGCGCGGCCCTCTGAAATACATTTGCTGCGAGGCCGACCCGCCGCAGCTCTACGATCTCGCCGCGGACCCGCGGGAGATGGTCAACCTGGCGGAGGATCCCGACCACGCCGAGGTGGCCCGGGCTTTCGCGGTCGAGGCGGCGGAAAAATGGGACGGGGCGCGTCTGCGGGAGGACGTGATCCGCACGCAAAAGTCGCGCCGCGCCCTTCACGCGGCGATGGAGGCGGGAGCGGGCGAGGATTGGGATTACAATCCGCCGCGCGACGCCTCGAAGGAATACGTGCGCAACCACATGGATTGGACCGTGGCCGCCGCGCGCTACCGCTTTCCGCCTTTGGACGCCCGCGGGGACGGGGCGAAGGGTCCGGGAGGTTCCCGTGGCGGGGCTTGACGCGCGGACTACGGTTCCGCGCCCGCTTGAGGCGGCGCGGACGGCCCGGATTGGGGCCAAACTAGGGCCTGTGGACATTCGATTCCGGCGGTTCGATGCGATTTTGTGCATTTGGGGGATTCCCAAGAACGATTCGAGGTGATTCAACCTCCTAAAATGGAGTATCCGTGTTGGCGCAAGCACAAATTTTCAGATTTTCCTCTTATTTTTGCAATTTCTGGAATTTTTTTGGGTGGAGCGTGCACCCTCCCCGTCCATATCGCGTGGACGACACCCGGCCCGTGTCTCGCGTCGGGACCGAAT
>JANQKA010000504.1 GCA_028281405.1 Hasllibacter sp.
GCTCACCCCCGAAGTTTCGTCCCCCGATAACTTGACGGGCCTCCGGGGGCAATCAAGCCCCGCCCCGCGCGCCTCCGGTTCCGCGCCCGAAATCCCCGAACGCGCCCTGGCGACGCGGGGCGTCCGGTTCCGCTCGCGCCACATCCGAGATCACCCGGGTAGGCGCCGTTGAGTAGGCGTTGTCCACGCACGCGCGGTGCCAAGTTACCCCCCTCGGGCCGAATGTGGCCGCCAAGGCGTTGTCCACGCACGCGCGGAGCCAAAGCACGCGGCATCGCCGGCATCGCGTTGTGTTCCGCGTGTCCACGCATGCGCGGAGCCAAGGAAGGACCTCCTCAGCGAGGGCCTGACCGCCTCAGAGGCAGGACCTGACCGTCTCAGAGGCGTTGTCCACGCACGCGCGGAACCAAGAGTGCGACACCCTTCCCCGCGGAGCCAACCTCAGCGTTGTTCACACCGCGCGGACCCACGGTTGGAGGACGCGACCCGCTTCCCGCCATGTGGATCACCCTGCCGGCCCGCGGCCACGAAGGAGGATTCGGATCTCGCGGCCAGCATCACGGGGCGACGGCGGCGCCGTTGGCGGGAAGGGTGAAGTCGCGGTAGCCGGGATTCCCGCGCCACGCGGAATCAACCAACACGGAGTTCCAAAGGACTCTTACGCTCCAAACGGTTCGCCTCCTCCCGGTTCGTAGCCGCGGGCGACCATCCGACCGGATCCCCGGACGACGCCGAACGCCCGTGCCGCTCCCGCGCGGAGCAACGACGCAAACCGTCCTCCGCCGCGCGCCTTTTCAAGGATTCCGGCCCGGCGCGCTCGCGCATCGAAGCCGAAAAAACTTCTTGCATCCGATCCGGTTCACCGTTGATATGCTTGGGGGCCGGTGGCCCCGGCGCGAATAACGTCTCGCGCGGAATCTGAGGTGGGCGGAGCAGATGTCGAAGATACCCCTGACCCGCGAAGGCGCCGCCGCGCTGGAAGCGGAACTCAAAAATTTGAAAACCGTCGAACGGCCAGCCGTGATCAAGGCGATCGCGGAGGCGCGTGAGCACGGCGACCTGAGCGAGAACGCCGAGTACCACGCCGCGCGCGAACGCCAGTCCTTCATCGAGGGCCGAGTCCTCGAACTCGAGGGGATGCTCGCCCTCGCCGAGATCATCGATCCCGCCAAACTCTCCGGTCCGATCAAATTCGGGGCCACGGTGGAACTCGCCGACGAAGAATCCGACGAGGAGAAGACCTACCAGATCGTCGGCGAACCCGAGGCCGACATCGAAAATGGCAAATTGAACGTCGCTTCTCCCTTGGCCAAGGCTTTGATCGGTAAAGAGAAAGGTGATAGCGTCGAGGTGCGGACTCCCGGCGGCGTGCGCGGCTACGAAGTGCTGAGCGTCTCTTACAAGTGAAGGCCCGCGGCGGGGGAACTGGTTCTCGGAAACGGACATGACGAGCGATAGCGAAAAAACCAAAAAAGAACGCGGACGGGCACCGAGCAAGGCCTCTGGCAAGGCCGACTTGCGGTCCTTGGTCGTGCATCTGGTCGCGGCGGCGCTGACCGTGCTCTGGGGGGCGTTCATCATGTACTGCTCCCAAGCCCTGTCGGCCTGGGCACCCGAATTCGCGGATCGCTTGGAAACGCAAATGATGACCGCCGCCGCTCTCTTCCTTCCGCTCGCGCCGATCTGGTGGGCGGCGCTGGCCACGGGCGCCGCGCGGCGGCACGAGCGCGAAGCGGCTCGTCTTCGGGAGGCCAATGAAGCCTTGCGGGGAGGCCAAGCCTCACGGCCGGCCGCGACTCCGGAGCAGGGCGAGCGGGATTCGACGGACGAAACGGAAAGGCTCCGGGAGGAAGCGGAAGAGTCGGATGCGGCGGAGGCCGGAGCGGAAGAGTCGGATGCGGCGGAAGCGGAAGCTGAAGCGAAGGACGACGAAGGTGATGACGATGGTGTTGACGATGGCGATGGGGACGGGGAGGACGGCGCTCCCCCTTCCGCCCAGGACGACGGCGTCCAAGCCGCCACGGCGACCGGCGCGGCGGACTTCTCCCCACCCGAGGAGCCGAGGCTCCAGGCGCCGCGGGAGGAATTCGATGGCGAACCGATCAGTGTGCACGAATTCATCAGGGCGATGAATTTCCCCGAAGACGAGCACGACCAGGAGGGCTTCCGCGCCATGCGGGCGGCCAAGAGCGATCCACGCTTGGAACATCTCATACGGGCGGCGGAGGAGTTGCTGACTGTATTCGCCCATGACGGGATCTACGTGGATGATCTGGCGTTGTCCCCCGCCCGGGCGGAAGTCTGGCGCCGGTTCGCAAACGGGCTGCGGGGCCGCGCCGTCTCGGCTCTCGCGGGCATTCAGGATCGACCGGCGCTGGAGTTGGTCTCGAACCGGGTCGGGTCCGACCAAGCGTTCCACGATACGGCGCACGACTTCCTGCGGCAATTCGATCAGACCTTCCAGGAATTCGAAAAAACGGCGACCGACGAGGAAATCGCACGTCTTGCGGAGACCAGAACCGCGCGGGCCTTCATGCTGATCGGGCGGGTGACGGGGACATTCGATTGACCTCCGCGCCCCGCGGGGCGACGCGCACGCCGGTTTGCGGAGCGGAGCCAATCCGCCACGGCGTCACCATCCCAACCACCGCGGCGGAACGGGCATGAGGAAGAGGGACATGAACCGGGATTGGATCGCCACCGCGCGCACCCTGAGCGAGGCGCTTCCATACCTGCAACGCTACGACGGAGCCACGGTCGTCATCAAATTCGGCGGCCACGCCATGGGTGACGACGCCGCGATGGAGAGCTTCGCGCGCGACATCGTTCTGATGCAGCAGGTCGGCGTCAATCCGGTGATCGTCCACGGAGGCGGGCCGATGATCAACGACATGTTGGGTCGGCTCGGCGTGGAAAGCCGCTTCGTCGACGGAAAGCGAGTGACGGACGCCGAAACCATGGAAGTCGTGGAGATGGTCCTCTCCGGTCGGGTCAACAAGCGCATCGTCCAAGCCATCAACGGCCAGGGCGGCCGCGCGGTTGGACTGTCGGGAAAGGACGCCGGCCTGATGGTCTGCGATCCCGTCGACCCGGCCATGGGGTTCGTCGGCGCCCCGGCGGAGATCGACCCCACCGTGGCGCGCCGTCTCCACGGGGCGGGCATGATCCCGGTAATCGCTCCGATCGGCGCCGGTCGGAACGACGAAACGTTCAACGTGAACGGGGACACCGCCGCGGGCGCGATCGCGGCGGCCTTGGAGGCCGATCGGTTGCTGCTGCTGACGGACGTGCCCGGCGTGAGGGACCGCGAAGGCAACGTCCTGACGGAAATAACCCCTGATCGAATCCGGGCGTTGACGGCTGACGGCACCATCGCCGGAGGAATGATCCCCAAAACCGAAACCGCGCTCGCCGCCATCGAGGGAGGGGTGCGGGCCGTGGTCATCCTCGACGGCCGCGCGTCCAACGCCTGCCTCTTGGAGCTGTTCACCGAACACGGCGCCGGCTCATTGATTCGGACGGAACGGTGACCTCTCTCGATCCGGCGGATTTCGAACGTTCGTGGCCGGAGTTTCTGCCGGAAGACTGCGGCGGGGGGGCGTTGTCACTGCTCGGCCATTGCCCGGCCGAACCGGGGGACGGCATCGGTTTGGGAACCCTGTTCATGTTCGGGCCGGGGCCGGAGTTCTGGGCGGAGGTCACGTCGGCTCCCGAATGGGGACCGGACGACCCCGTGGACAACTGGTCGGCGCGCGCGCTCGGCCACGCGGCCGGACGGGCAGGGGGGTTGGCGTACTTTCCCTTCGGCGGGCCTCCTTGGCACCCTTTCCACTCCTGGGCACTCCGCACCGGGCGTTGCCACGCTTCCCCGGTCGGCTTTCTCGTTCACGACACGCACGGACTAATGGTGTCGTTCAGGGGCGCAGTTCTTATTCCGGGATATCTGGCTCCGAATACGGGCGCGTCACCCTGCCCCGCATGCGATCGACCGTGTCTCGACGCCTGTCCGCCACGAGCCCTCACCGGCGACGGTTACGACCTGCCGCGCTGCCACGCCTTCCTCGACTCGAACGAGGGAAGCGACTGCCTGTCGGCGGGATGCCTCGCGCGGCGGGCGTGCCCACTGAGCGCGGGAGCCTTCCGAGACCCGGCGCAATCCGCCCATCACATGAAGAGGTTTCACAGATGACGCTCCGGTTGATCATTACACGCCACGCCAAATCAAGTTGGGCCAATCCCGAGTTGGACGACCACGACAGGCCGCTGAACAAGCGCGGAAAGCGCAACGCCGGCGAACTTGGCGACTGGCTGAAGCGAAACGCGCTGGAACCGGACACCGTGCTGTGTTCCTCCGCGCGGCGGGCGAGGGAGACGGTCGCGGGAGTGCTCGGCGAAAGGCGGGAGGATCCGATTCCCGCGCTGTACAACGCCGGTCCCCACAAGCTTCTGGCCGTGGTCAAGGAAGCCAGCGGCGGCACCGTGCTGCTCGTGGCGCACAATCCCGGAATAGGGGAATTCGCCCAGTGGATGTGCGCCGCGCCTCCGGAGCACCCGGAGTTCGACCGCTACCCGACCGGCGCGACGACCGTTTTGGAATTTGACGCCGCGGATTGGAGCGGCGTCGCTCCCGGTTCCGGCCGCGAGTCCCTCTTCGTGATACCGCGGGAGTTGTGAGGCGGCGCCGTAAGCACGGTCGGAGAGCATGAAACGCCCCGCTCAACCCGCTCGGCGGGCCATGAGCGGCGGACGAAAGCACAGGCCACCGTCAAATGGCCGAACCGTGGTTCGGTGCCGAAAGCGGTCCCGGTTCGACTGGCGTGGGATCCGATTCCCGGAACCGCTATACCTTGGCGACCGGATCTCATCACCAACCGGAACTCCGACTATGGCGAGTCCGCGGATCATCCGCACCGCATGTCGGCACGGTGCTCCATGCTGCGG
>JANQKA010000574.1 GCA_028281405.1 Hasllibacter sp.
GCCAAGCCCCGCCCCACCCTTTCGCGTCCCTCCTCGGAATGGCTGGAACAGATACTCCCGCGCTTTGGGCGGAAGGCCCGGCCCGTCGTCTTCGACGCCTATGCACCACACCGCGTCATCCTCGTGGGCCCGCACGGTGACGCGTCCAGGCTTTCCCGACGCGATGATCGCCTGCCGGGCGTTGCGGACAAGATTCTGGATGACCCGATGGATCTGCTCGTCGTCGCACCTCACCATGAGCGAGGGCGGCACTTCGGATACCAGCTTCACGCAGGCTTCCGCGGAGGCGTGCCTCTCCGCCTCGAGCACGTCGTGAACGATGCTCGAAAGCGCCCAGAGGTTCAGAATCGGCGGAGACTCCTCGGCGCGGCCGAACGCCAGCGTGCTCTCGCAGAGGTTCACCGCGCGCCGCAGCGAATCGATGATCTTCGGCGCCGTCCGGCGAACCATCGGATCCTCCGACTTCTCGAAGCGATCCGTGAACAACTGCGCGGTCATCAGCATGTTCCTGAGATCGTGGCTGATCTTGGCGACCGCGCCGCCGACCTGGGCAAGATGGTCTTTCTGCTTCAACGCGCCGGTCAGCTGGACCTGCATCAACCGCAGCGCCTCCTCGGCTTCCCGGATCTCCGTCACCCCGGCCGACGGTTCGATTATCCTCCGCCCGTCGTCGGGCTGCTCGGTGAAACCCGTCATGTGGCCGACGACCCCCCTGATCGGCCTCAGGAGAATCTGATGCGCGGCGATTATCAACAGCCCTCCGGTGAAAATCGAGATGAGCGCGGAAAGCCCCAGAATGCGCAGGCCGAACTCGATCATTTGGGTGCGGAGATCCTCGGTGTGGAGCGTTATTTCGATTTCCGTCCCGCCTTCGCGGACGGGGGAGCCGATGACGCGGATGACCTTGTCGCCCATCTCGAACAGACACGAGAGGGCGTCGCGCATCAGCACCCACGCGCCGTCGTGGCGCAGGTCGTGGGTCTGTTGCACGGGACCGGGAATCGGCGACGAAAGAACGAGTTGCCGAACCTCGTCACGCCGCAACACCACGTTCAGGACGCCGGCGTTCTCCAGCAGCTCGGCCTCGAGTTCATCGTCGATGAATTCCCCATTCAGAAGGGTGAGGGAAGCGATCTGGGCGCGCTCCAGCCGATTGAGGAGGTAGTTCTCCCTGAACCGCGACACCGACGGCACGAAAATCAACACCTCCGCGATGAATACGAAGAGCGTCGTGAGAAGAAACAGGCGTCCTGAAAGGGTGTTCAGCATCAGGGAATAATTCGCTGCACCGCGCGCACGACGAACTTCACGAGGGAACTGTCGAAAAGTTTCGGGGTGAAGTAGGCTCCGGCGGCCCGCTTGTTGATCTCGGAGAGCGTTGGATAGGGCAGGACGGTTCTGGCGATGGCGGTCATCTTGAGCCCGTTGGCGATTGCCATGGCCCACATGCCGATCAACTCGCCCGCCGCGGCGCCGACGATGGACGCCCCCACGGGCTTTCCGCCAACGACCATCACCTTGATTCTGCCGGTGGTGAGGTTCTCGGTGATGGCGCGGTCGTTCTCGGCGTATTCGAACTCCGCCACCGTCACCTTGCCGCCATGCTTCTCCTTCGCCTGCGCCTCGGTCAGGCCCACTTGGGCGAGCTCGGGCGTGGTGTAGGTCACCCACGGGATGTGTTCGGAACTGGCCTTCGCGGACAGGCCGAACAGCATCGGCCGAACTATGACGCCCGCGTGGTAGCCCGCGACGTGGGTGAACTGCAGTCCTCCCGCCGCGTCTCCCACCGCGTAAACCTTGCGGTTGGAGATCGAGCGCAGGTCCGCGCCCACCTTGACCGCGCGGTCGTGCTTCACATTGCCCTTGTCGAGATCGAGCTTGTCTATGTTCACCTTGCGGCCCACCGCCACGAGGAGATGGGAGCCCGTGTGGCTGCCGCCCTCGGTCTCAACGGTGATTCCGTTCGGTCCTTGGCTGACCTTCTTCGCCTGTTGACCCTCGACGATCTTGACCCCGTCGGCCCGGACGGAGTCGAGCACGACGGCGGCGAGTTCCGGGTCGTCCTTGCCCATGGCCTTCAGTCCCTCGAGCACGGTGACCTCGCACCCGAGCCGCGCGTGGGCCTGCGCCAACTCCATCCCGATCGGACCGCCCCCGATGACGATCAGGTGTTCGGGCTTCTCCCGCAATTCGAAGATGGTCTCGTTGGTGTGGTAGGTCACGTCCTTGATGCCTTCGATCGGTGGAACGAAGGGCGACGATCCCGTCGCGATGACTATGCGGCGGGCCTTGACCACGGTGTCGCCCGCCTGGACTTCGTCCTTCGAAATGAACCGCCCGTGGTCGCGCAGGACCGTGACGCCCAATCCTTCGAACCGCTCTTGGCTGTCGACCGGGGCGATGGTCGCGATGGCCCTGGCCACGTGGTCCTTGGCCTTGGCGTAGTCGACCTGGGGCTCCACCGGCGACACGCCGAATTCCGCGCCGGTGGTCATGGCGTGGGCGTGCTTCGCGGCGGAAATCAGCGCCTTCGACGGAACGCAGCCGAAGTTGAGGCAATCGCCCCCCATCTTGTGGCCTTCGATCAGGACGACTTTGGCGCCCATCTGAACGGCGCCCGCCGCCACGGAGAGGCCGCCGGAGCCGGCGCCGATGATGCAGATGTCGGTTTTGATGCGGTTCATGGATCACAGACCTTTCTTGCCGCGGATGGCTTTGATGACGATGGGCAGGACGGCGAGCAGGCAGAGGCCGAGGATCGGCAGCAGGATTTGCGGCTCGAAAATGATCATGCCGAAGTCGGGCGTCTCTCCTCCGGCGAACACGGAACCGAGGCCCGCGCCGACCGAGGTGTACACGACGGTGCCCGGGACTATGCCGAAGAGGGTGCTGATGACGAAGCGCCTCATCGGCACGTCGACCAGGGCGGGCACCACGTTGGCGACGAAGAACGGAACCACGGGAATCAAGCGGATGAGGAAGAGCATCTCCCACTGATTCTCGTCGATGCCGGCTTTGATCTTCTTCACGACGCCCTCGGAGGCGTTCATCTTCTCGGACAGCTTTTCGCCGAGGCCCCACCGGGCGGCGGCGAAGATCAGCGTGGCCCCGATGGTGGCCGCCACGATATTGAAAAGCGCGCCGGGGAAGGTGGCGAAGAGAAACCCGCCCGACAAGGTCGCGATCGTTGCTCCGGGGAGCGAGAACGCGACGATCACGACGTAGACGACCATGAAGGCGGCCACGGTCCCCAGGTAATTCTCGTCGCGGAATTCCAGCAGCATCTGGCGGTTGTCGCGGAGCGCTTCGAAGGTGAGGTAGTCCCGCAGGGTGAAGGCCCCCACGATTGCGACGATGACGATGATGATGAGGGGAAGTCGTTTCATGATCGCCTATCCTTCCTGGCGGTCGTTGCGGGCGCGGGTGCTGATTTCGGCCACCCTAACATGGAAACGCCCGCACGCGATAGTGGACATCGGGGCTCCGGCCCGCCAACTCCGCGCTTCGCGGGGATTCGCGCGGAGCGGCCCCGCCCGGGGGGTGGGCGGCCAACGGGCGCGCGGAGCCAATGACCAGAAGCTCCCGCATTCCGCGCCGCCGCGAATCCCGGTGGATCGGCCTCAGAATCTCACCTGCACGCCCGGCAGATTCAACGCGGTCATCATATCGCGCAGTTCCTGGCGGGCGGCGAGGTTGGACATGCTCAACTGCTGAATGCCGACATCCTTGAGGTCGAGAAGCGTCAAGCCCTGCGGAAAAAGCTCCCGGAAGATCACGCGCTCGGAAAACCCCGGCACGACGCGGAAGCCGATGCGCGAGGCGAGATTTTCCAAGGATTTGCCCACCTTGCGCTTGTTGTTCCTGTATTGCGCGCCGAGCCGGTTTCTCAGGGCGACCCAATCCACCGGGGGCAGGTTGGCCCGCGCCCTGAACTGGCGCGCGGACCACACCATCTCGGAGTAAACCGAGGGGCCGAGGATTCGGCCGTCGTCGGGATCGATGCGCGCCAGCAGGTCGAAGTCGACGAAACTGTCGTTCAGCGGCGTGACGAGCGTGTCGGCCATCGAGTGCGCCAGTTGGCTCAGCCGCGTGTGCGACCCGGGGCAGTCGATGACGATGAAGTCGTAAACATCCTGCATTTCCGTCACGGCGGTCGACAGCCTGATGTCGTCGGGGGTCTCGCCATCGGGAACGCTGGCCGGGTCGATCCGGGGAAGATCGTGAAGCCGCGGGGCGGACAGCGACAAGTCATGGCGCTCGGCGTTCGAGAGGCGGTTTTCGATGTAGCGGGCGAAGGTGCGCTGGCGCCTGTCCAAATCCAATCCGCCCACGCGCGCCCCCATCCGCGCGAGGGCGGTGGCGACATGCATGGAAACGGTGGACTTGCCGGAGCCGCCCTTCTCATTTCCCATGACTATGATGTGAGCCATCCGCTTCCGTCCCGAGCGCCCGCCGCGCCCGTTATCCCGGATCGCCGCATGGTTCAAGCGGGTCGCGCCGCGCGGCGACCGGCGG
>JANQKA010000599.1 GCA_028281405.1 Hasllibacter sp.
TCTCGACACAAGATCACGAAGCGCACTCTCGCAACGATCGAGCCCTTGATTCCCGGCAAGGAAGGGGACAGCGGCAGGACGGCCAAGGACAACCTCAAGTTCATGAACGGCGTCCAGTGGATCATTCGCACGGGCTGTCCCTGGCGGGAACTTCCCAAGAGATTCGGGAAGTGGAACTCCGTCTACAGGCGGTTCCGCAGGTGGGCCAAGAAGGGTGTTTTCGCCCGTATTTTCAGGGAGTTGCGCGGGAAAACCGCCTTCGGGTGCGTGATGGCCGACGGCATGATCTGACGTGCTCACCAGAAGGCCGCGGCCCACAGGCCATCGGTCGGTGCCGCGGCGGGTTGCCCACCAAATCAGTCGTGCTCACCGACGATCTCGGCAAGCTGGTCGATCTTGTGCTGCTTCCCGGCCAGGCGCACAAGCTGAAGGTGCTCGAAGCGCTGATTGAAGGCGTCACGTTCGACGCGTTCATCGCGGACAAGGCGTACGACGCGGACTGGCTGCTGGACAAACTCCTCGAGCTGAATCCCGAGATGAAGGTGGTGATACCCTCCAAATCCAACCGTGAGACACGGAGGAAACACGATGTCGAGATGTACAAACGCATCGTCTGGTCGAGAAATTCTTCGGGAAGGTCAAGGAAAAATGGGGGATCGCTACGAGATTCGACAAGACCGACGGCAGTTACGCGGCCCGTTAGTACTTCGTGGGAACGCTGGAAGCCTTGAAATGAATGTCCACAGGCCCTAGGCTTCCAGCATCCCCACGAAGTACCAGCGGGACGCGTAGCTGCTGTCGGTCTTGCCGAATCTCGTCGCGGTTCCCCTTTTTTCCTTGGCCTTCGCGATGAAATTCGCGACCAGACGACGCGTTTTGTTCATCTCGACATCGTAGTCCCTCCGTGTCTTGCGGCTGGGTCTGGAGGGTATCACCACCTTCATCTCGGGATTCAGCACGAGGAGTTTGTCCACCAGCCAGTCGGCGTCGTACGCCTTGACCGCGATGAATGCTTCGAACGAGACGCCTTCGATCAGCGCCTCGACCGCCTTCAGCTCGTGCGCTTGGCCGGGGAGAGACACGAAATCGAACATCTTGCTGAGCGCGTCGGTCAACACGACGGTTTTGGTGGTCAACCCGCCGCGGGATCGACCGATGGCCTGGGGGCCGAGGTCTTTCCTGGCTCCCGCGGCCTTCTGGTGTGCACGGCAGATCGTTCCGTCGGCCATCACTCACCCGAAGGCGGTTTTCCCGCGCAACGCCCTGAAAACACATGCGAAAACACCATTCTTGGCCCACCTGAGGAACCGTCAGTAGACGGAGTTCCACTTCCCGAATCTCCCGGGAAGATCCCGCCACGGACAACCCGTGCCGATGATCCACAGGACGGCGTTCAAGAACTTGAAGTTGTCCTCGGACGTCCTACCGCTGACCCCTTCCTTGCAGGGAATCATGGGCTCGATCGTTGCGAAAGTGTACTTCGTGAACTTGTTTCGAGATTTGCGCATGACTACCTCCATTTTTGGACGGTGATTCACTTCGCAGCACGTTTGGGAATCCTCAATGTCACAAAATTTGCATTGAACCGATGGAATCGAATGTCCACAGGCCCTAACCAAAATATGCTCGAAACGGGCGCACATGGGACAATCCGTGCGGAGCGCATGGGGCGAATTTATTGGTCAGCAGTCTTCATCCGTCATACCACCAAGTTCACGGAGACTTGGTCGTATTCGACTTTCATGATAGGTTGCGGTATCGGGCTGCAGAATGGCATGATGAATTTCCAAGCAAAGAGAACTTTTCGCGGTTCGAAGAATGCAGAAGCGGAAGAAAACGGGGATGAAATATGACACCCGCGGTGAATTTGCACATCATGATCGAGCGATTCTCTACGCTGTCGAACTCCGCGTACTTCGATCCCTCATTCAAGTATCTTTCCAAGACTGTCGCATCAATTGCGACTCGTATTCTCGATAATCAAGATGATTATCCTGAGGACGCGGTACGGAACATGGCGGAACACATGTGGAGAATCCTGAAGTTCATCCAAGGCAGCCGCGTAAGGGACACTCCACACGAAACATTGTACGTACTGAGAAAAGCGCTTTCACACTGGATTCCTGAAGAAAATGTGATAATATCGAACGCCGCGCTAGATGAATTGGAATTTTTTCTGGATCCCGATGACATACGCGAACATATATCGCAGATTGGCAATTTCGACGAAGAATTTGAAATACCAATGATTGTCAGAATCGAATCTCCCGAGGCATTTAAGCATCGCCCGATATTTTGCGCTCCACTTTTTCACGAGCTCGGGCATTTTGTCGACGAAATTTCCTATATATCGAAGCATTCAATGAGCATTGCTCCGATCGACGACTGCCCGGATGGATGGCAAGCGCAGCAATGGCACGATTATAACTTATCGCACCGCAAGGAATATTTTTCTGATTTGTTCTGTGCCTGCTATTGCGGGTCTGCGGGTATCGAATCTCTGTCAGCTCTTGCTCCGGACACACAAAACACCGACACCCATCCCTCAACGGATAATCGCAAAAAAACCGTGACGGATTTTCTCAATGACGACGATAATCTAATGGTTTCAATACTACAGCAGGCTTGCTTTGAAAGTACCGGAAAAGAACTGGAATTGAAATTTCATCCTCCAAACCTCACCAAATTTTTCGATGACGCAATTACATATCGCATTTCCAGTGAAAGGGAATTGTTCGGTATTTTTCCGGAAAGCTGGATATATTTACACAAACAATTGAAATACAGATCTGCACCCTGGATAACACCAAAAGTGAACGCATCTCAAATCGAGAGTATCGTGAACGGCCTGGTTGAAAAATCAATCCGCAACTATGAAATCTGCGAAAGATGGAAAAATGACGATCCTGACGAAGACTGAAATCGGCGCTCGGCTCAACTCCGGAAATTCAAACCAAATATTTGTGGATCCCATCCTCAACAAGGATTCGATGGGTCCAATGTCCCTGGATTTGCGGCTTGGGTATGATTTTTTGGTATCCGTGGTGAACCAAAATCCGAGCGTCCGGCTGCACCCGAAACATGACACTTCGGGGCCGGATGCATTTTTTCAATCGGTGAGACGCGATTTGGGTGACGTATTTCTAATCCACCCATCTCAAACCGTTCTGGCGACCACGCTGGAGTATATTGGGCTGCCCAGCGACGTATACGGAGAAATTGTCGGCCGTAACAGCTACAGCAGGCTTGGCTTATACATCTCTTCGATGTTCCAACCCGGATTCCGTGGTTGCGTATCCTTGGAATTGTTCAATCACTCCAATGCACCCATCGAATTAATTGTGGGAAGCAGAATCGTTCAGGCACGCTTCTTCCGGGTGGAAGCAAGTGAATCTCATACCGTTGGTTGTCAACCCAAGAAGTATTTTTGCAATATCCGGCCAACAATTTCTCGCGCGTCTCATGACGATGATCTTGATCGCCTTGCCTCGCGTTCCACACAGCGGAGGCGGTGATTTCACTCGTTTCCACTGTGAAGCCGTCTTTAAGCTTTTACGCGAACCATTCCGATTCAAGTCTACCCCATTCGGAATCCGCAGGGAGGCACTGGCTGTCCAATTTCGTAGGGGGAACAGGATCATTCCTGGTGGAGCCATTGGCCAGGACGGCGATTTCCACGGAATGATTGTCCATCAATCGTCCGCGATCATTTCTACCATCGGTGTGTGATAGTGAGTTTATCTCCACCAGAGAATCGGGCAAAACACCACCGCGTTGGCGGTTCCGAAGATATTTCGCACCCCGCCAAGGCCTGTTGGCATCCAATTCGTTGCGATCATCGGTACCGCGTATTGCCAGCAAGCCGTGTGGCCGCCGCCTGTCCCGACGTACCTCATCGCGATTGCGCCGAATTCCTCGATTTTCACGATATTCTCGAGCGTGCGGCACCTCTCACATCTCGACGCCGGGGTTCCGCCTCACTTCGAGGCTAAAATTGGAAGGACAACAAGCCTTCACCAAAGTGTTCCCGTCCCGCCATGCTTCACTGCAGTCGGTCGACAACGCATACCTTGACAGCGATGAGAGCATCGCACGACCACCCTGAATCGACGAGTCGGTTGCATCTGGTCCATCATGCCGCCTAGCCCGTGAGTAGCGCGATTTTGATCGGGGGGACGTTCCGTCCTGGCGGTCATCCACCAAGCTACCGCGGGACCACGTCGCGTTCCCATAGCCAGCGACACGGTCCATCCGTGTCCGGTTGACGACGAAAAGTCGCCGTCTGCGTCGTGGTGCCGGTGAAGGGACTCGAACCCCCGACCCCATCATTACGAATGACGTGCTCTACCAGCTGAGCTACACCGGCGTTCCTCGACGGCGGCCCCCGCCTTGCGCGGAACGGCCACGTCGGTCATTTAGCACCTAGTTTCGGTGGTGAGAACCCGCAAATCGCCTCCTGGAGCATTTTTTTATCCGCGGTCCCGGCGTGACCGAAACTCATCCGGATCGTCATACGGAGGCGCGATAGTCAATGTACATTGGCCGTTCCGCCTCGCCGACGGCTTCCGCGCCGACATGAATCACATCCGCGCCCGCTTCACCTTCCGCATCCACATCGAATCGGATGGGCATCCCCGACCTAGTGTCCCATACCTGACGGTTGGTACCCGTCTAGTTTGCGTTATAGCCTTATTTTATTGGCTCCGTTGCCTGATGGTCCTCGGTAGTTGAACATCAGCAAGGAGGAGGTTGAAAATATGACTCCGAGGTGCGACAGGTCGTTGTACCAATGGTTTAATTGCGATACACATCTCATCTGGTGGGCCTCAGCCGCAGCGGACATTGGCATGTGATCAGACAGATTGGAAGTGAGCTTCCCCCAGTGATTCGACGCAAACTAGACGGGTACCAACCGTCAGGTATGAGACACTAGAATCCTTCGGCGGAACCCGCCGCGGTCGTGACGTTCCACCGCCTTGGCCCGTTCCGTTACGCCGGGTGCGGGACGGGGAGAGCGGCCTTCCACCAATCCTCGATCTCCCCGCGGGTCACATTCGAGGCGAGGCCGATACCGACAAATCTGGTGACCGCAATCGCCGGCCCCCGAGTGATGGAAACCTGGGTTCCAACAACCTGGACCTCCCAGGAGGCGCCGCCTTCCTCCGCGATCCGGCCCTTGGCCCTGAACAATCCCTGTGGCCGCCGCGCGATGAGACTCCCAATCTCTCCACGGGTCATCGCGACCGGCCCCTCGTATGAATACGAGACGTAGTCCGGATGCACCGCCGCCACGGCGCTTCTCCGCGGATTCGCGGGGATGGCGAACAGCAGCGGGCTCAGGGGGTCCCCGGCCCCGGAGTCCAGAACTGAGGCCCCGGAAATCTCCGCCAAGAGTGCCAAAAGAGCGTCGGGAGTCGGATCCACCTTGCTCACATGAAGAAGATCCGCCTGCGCGGCCTGCGCCCTGACCTGCGGCCCGATCAGCCCGTCCTCCGCGAGCCGCGGGAATTCTACACCGTCGACCACCGTCACGATGCCTCCGTAGGTCATCTCGGACTCCGCGATCCCCGCGTCCGCGATGCGCTTGGGATCGGCGACTCCGCTCGCCTCGATGACCAGATGATCCGGGCGCGGACGGCGGTCGAGCGCGTCTCCCATGGCCATGAACAGATCGGCGCCCATCGTGCAGCAGGCGCAGCCGTTGGTGAGGGTGAGCGTGTCCTCGTCCCTCGATTCCAGAAGGTCCGCGTCGATGTTGATGGCTCCGAAATCGTTCACCATGACCAACAGCCGAAGGCCGTGATCCTCCGCCAGAAGGCGGTTGATGAGGGTCGTCTTGCCCGCGCCGAGAT
This sequence comes from Hasllibacter sp., assembly GCA_028281405.1. Lineage (GTDB taxonomy): Bacteria > Pseudomonadota > Alphaproteobacteria > Rhodobacterales > Rhodobacteraceae > JANQKA01. The sequence goes on from JANQKA010000599.1 coordinate 5,853, forward strand.
AGCCCGCGACGACGGTCATCGGCAATTTCGCCGACGCATCCGCAGAAACGCCCGTCATGCCCGGAACACCCGACCGTCCATAACCGTCCCCAGAACCGGAACGTCCTTCAGCCGGGATGGGTCGACCGCGGTTGGATCCTCGCCCAGAATCGCGAAGTCGGCCCGCTTGCCGACCGAGACGCTCCCGATTTCGCCATCCATCTTCAACGTCCGGGCGGCCCCGAGGGTGATGGCGTGCAGCGCCTCTTCCACGGTGATCCGCTGATTCTCCCCCAGCACACGGCCCGACATGGTCCGGCGGTTGACGGCGCACCAGGCGGTGAACAGCGGAGCCATCGGCGTGACCGGAGCATCGGAATGGATCGCCAGCACGACCCCTTCGTCCAGCGCCGAACGCGCTGCGTCCATTCGTCGCGCCCGGTCCACGCCAATCGTCAGCGCGGCGTGCTGATCACCGAAATACCAGATGTGATTCGCGAACAGGTTCACCGCGATTCCCAGTTCGGCCGCGCGCCGGAACTGATCCCGCCCCATCATCTGGGCGTGCTGGAGAACGTGTCGGTGCCCGCTCCAGGGATGTTTGCGGAGCGCGGCCTCGATCGCGTTCATCGATACCTCGCTCGCTTCGTCTCCGTTGGTGTGGATGTGCAGTTGGACTCCGTTCCGGTGCATCGCTTCGACCAGTTGATGGATCATGTCTGGCGGCGTGTTCCAGATTCCGTTGGGCTGTCCGCCGACGTAGCCCGGCCATTTGACCCGCGCCGTCCAACCCTGGATCGATCCGTCCGTCATCAGCTTCACCGCGCCGAGGCGCAGCTTTTCCGTCCCGCGTTCCCCGAGCCGCAGGGCCTTGGCCGCGATCTCCTCCGGCGAGCCTCCGATCGCCCCCAGGACCGGAACAAGCCGCAGGGGATAGTCGTCCTCCCCCGTGACCCGGAGCAGGGTTTCCACGTCGCCGTCCTCGATGGTCGCGAACAGGTCCGTCGCGGTCGTCACCCCGGCCCGAACGGCGACCTTGCCATAGGAACGGATCGCCGGCTCGGTCTGGGAAAGGCCGCGGAAGTCGATTCCCAAACGGCGCATGACCGGAAACATCGCGGCCATTTCCCGCAGCTCTCCGACGGGCTCGCCGTCCGGTCCCTTCGCCACTCCGACGACCTCGGTTTCGCGGGAGTATCCCGCCAGTTCGAGCGCCTTCGAATTCACGCACATCAAATGGAAATTCGAATACATGACGGCAATGGGACGATCACGGTCGATCTCGTCCAAATGATTCCGGTTCAGCCTCTCGGTTGGCAGGAAAATCGGATCGAAGCCCCACGCGACCAGCGGGTCGTCCGGGCCGAGCCGTTTTCCGTACTCCTTCAGCCCGGCGACGACCCCGTCTATGTCCGCGAGGCCTTTCCACAGCACGCCGTCAGGATCGATCCGGTCGTGATAACCCGCGTAGGCGTACCTCCACATGGCTCCGGCCATCATGTGCGCGTGACCTTCGACAAGGCCCGGCATGAGCACCGTGCCGGACAGGCCGTCGTCATGGGACGCCCCTCCCCATTGGTCCGCGCAATCCGCGCCGCCCACCGCCAGAATCCGCCCGTCGCGCACCGCCACATGCGTCGCGACCGGCATGTCGGGATCCATGGTGATGATCTTTTTCGCTCTGAATACCGTGGTGTCGGACATTTTCGCCTCCGCGTCCGTTGGAGACCATATCCCGATCCGGCCCCGTTAAAAATGGATTCGTCCGCGGGCCGGATTCCATGCCGGTGGAACCGGTCTCCGCCGCCCCGACGCGCCGGAGCGGGTCGGTTCGACGGCGGTGCCCGCGCGACGCGGGGGCGGCCACGTCATTGGCTGGTTTTTCCAACGGCCTCCCGGCGTCGAACGCCTCCCGGCCCCGCGATCGGTCGCGCTCTCCGGCCCGAGGGCCTTCCGGCCGAGGGCTGTCGGGCCGCGTCCCCGGGACATCCCGCCTTCGCGGCCGAAACACGCGTTCCGAAGCGCGGGACCGCCCGCGTCCGCGCGTCGGGTCGCGGATGGCCTTCCAAACTTCTTGCGTTCGCGTCCGAAAAAGGCGTCTCCTGAGGAGCGCGCCCCGGGCCGAACCCGGGAAACGCCGAATCGGAATCAACAGGGAGACGACCTTGAAACTTTTTCGGAACCTCGCGGGCGCGGCGGCCTTGGCGGCCGGAACGCTCGCCGCGGCCCCCGCCGTCGCTGACGGCGGCACCCTGGTGGTCGCCTCGACCCAGGTGCCGCGCCACCTCAACGGAGCGGTGCAGTCGGGAATCGCCACCGCGGTTCCCTCGACGCAGATTTTCGCCTCGCCCCTGCGCTACGACGAGGGCTGGAACCCCCAGCCGTATCTCGCCGAATCCTGGAGCGTGTCCGACGACGGCCTGCGGATGATCTTGAATCTCGTCCGGGGCGCGACATTCCACGACGGAACCCCGATCACATCGGAGGACGTGGCCTTCTCGATCATGACGATCAAGGAGAACCACCCGTTCAAGTCCATGTTCGAGCCGGTTGAGTCGGTCGCCACTCCGTCCCCGCACACCGCGGTGATCAATCTCGGCCGGCCCCACCCCGCGCTTCTTCTCGCGCTGTCGCCCGCGCTTTGCCCGATCCTGCCCAAGCACGTCTACGGCGACGGACAGGATCCGAAATCCCACCCGGCCAACTCGGCGCCGGTCGGGTCCGGCCCCTTCATGCTCGAGGAATTCATCCCCGGCGAAGCGATAATCATGAAGCGCAATCCGAACTTTTTCATCGATGGACGCCCAAGGCTGGACGAAATCATCGTCCGGATCATCCAGGACGAAAGCGCGCTCCTGATCGCCATGGAGAACGGCGAGTTGGACATGTATCCGTTCATGGCGGGCTCGCAGGCGATCGGCAGGCTCCAGAAGGCCGACCATCTCGGGGTCACCAACGAGGGCTACGCGGCCGTCGGCCCCGTCAATTGGCTCGCCTTCAACACCGCGAACGAAAAGCTGTCCGACGTGAGGGTCCGCCGGGCGATCGCGTACGCCGTGGACCGCGACTTCATCGTCAAGGCGCTTCATCGCGGCTTCAGCCGGGTCCAGCGCGGGCCGATCATCGAAAGCTCTCCGTTCTTCGACGAATCCATCCCCTCCTACGACGTGGACCTCGACAGGGCGCGCGCCCTGCTGGCCGAGGCCGGCCACGCCGACGGATTGGAATTGACGGTGGACTACATTCCCGGGCCGAAGGAGCAGCAGCAGTCGATCGCCGAATACCTCAAGTCGCAGCTCGGCAAGATCGGCATCGACGTGACCGTCCGCGCCGCGCCGGATTTCCCGACCTGGGCGGGCAGGGTCGGCGGGCACGACTTCGACATGACCATGGACATCGTGTTCAACTGGGGCGACCCGGTGATCGGAGTGCACCGGACCTACCTGAGTTCGAACATCCGCCAAGGCGTGATCTGGTCGAACACGCAGAGCTACTCGAATCCGGAGGTGGACGGGCTGCTCGCGTCCGCCGCGGTCGAACTGGACCCGGACAGGCGCTCCGACCTCTACGCCGAATTCCAGCAGCGGGTCGCCTCCGACCTGCCGATCTACTGGATCAACTCCCTGCCCTACCACACCGCCTACGACTCGCGTCTGCGGAACCTGCCCGTCGGCATCTGGGGCACCATGCATCCGATGGACACGGTGCATTGGCCCGATTGATCCCGGACCTCCGGTCGATGGAAACGCGCGCGGGCCGCACGGCGGCCCGCGCGGAGGCCGGACTTCCCGGTCCGGCTTCCGGGCGGTTCCACGCGAGTGGAGACTGGCGCGGCCACCGGAACCCGCGGAGCCGTCCCCGGCGCGGCGCGGCCCCGCGGAGCGAAGGAACATGAGCACGGCCTACATCCTGCGGCGGGTCGGCTACGGCCTTCTGCTCATGCTCGGCGTGGTGGTTCTGAACTTCCTGCTGATCCGCCTGGCCCCGGGCGACCCGGCGGTGGTGATCGCCGGCGAAATGGGCGGCGCCACCGAAGAGATGCTCGAATCGATCCGCCGCGAATACGGACTCGATCAACCCCTTCCCACACAGCTTTGGATCTACGTTCGCGGCGTGGCGACCGGCGACCTCGGACAAAGCTTCTTCTTCAACAAACCGGTTTCGGAATTGATTCTGCGCAGGCTCGGACCCACCATCCTCCTGGTGATCGCGGCGCAGGTCATCGCCATCGCGATCGGGGTTTTCCTCGGCGTCATCGCCGCCCGCAAACCGAACGGAATTACCTCGGCCTTCGTCTCGGTGTTCGCCACCATCGGCTACGCGGTGCCGGTGTTCTGGACCGGAATCATGCTTATCATCCTGCTGGCTTCGGTGTTCCCGGTCTTTCCGGTCGAAGGCATGCAGTCGGTCAAGCTGCGCGACGCCCCCTTCGCGGTGCGCGCCGCCGATGTCCTGCACCATCTCGTCCTGCCCGCGCTGACGCTGGCGGTCATCTACCTCGCCCTTTACGCCAGATTGGCGCGCGCCTCGACGCTGGACGTGCTTGGATCGGACTACATACGCACCGCCCGCGCCAAAGGCGCCGGCGAGGGGGCGGTGCTGTTCAAGCACGCCCTCCGGAACGCCGCGCTTCCCATCCTGACCGTGGCCGGACTGCAATTCGGCAACCTCATCTCGGG
>JANQKA010000603.1 GCA_028281405.1 Hasllibacter sp.
GCCGGCGCCGAAGGCGCTTCGCCGGAAGATGCCGAAGCGGGCGGAACCGACAACGGGCCGGACGCCGGCGGAACCCCGCCGGATGACGCCGAGGGCGCCTCGCGGGATTTTCCCGATTCGGAAGGGAGTCGACCCGCCTCGACGGCGGATGGCGGCGGTTATCGGCCACCGGCCCCCGCCACCCCTGATTCAACCGGACAGTTGTTCGCTTGGGACGATTCGGCGGGCGACACCGGAACCCGCACGCCGCGCCCCGCCCGTCCCTTGGACGGCGGAGATGATTCGCCGGTCGGCGCCCTGGACGGGGATCCCCCGCCGGCGTCCGGGTCCACCGGCGTGGAGGGAGCGTCGACGGACGTGTCGGAGTCCGTCGGGCGGAAACCCGCCCCGTCTCCGCATGGTGGAGTCGATTCGCCCGATGGCGGCGCGGCCGGGGCGTCCGCCTCCCCCCTTGACGGCGCGGCGGTCGACCCAGACCCGGAGGACGACGACCCCGCGTTCGACGTCCCGGGCCCGCCGCGCCCGCGCGGGAACCTCTCGAAGGCCGAGCGCGCGAAGCTCCGCGACATTACCGCGCGGTTGGCCGCGCTGCGCGACCGGATGGACGAACGCTGAGGTGAATTCGCCCGCGGCGCGCTTGCGTCGGCCGTCCAAATCGCTACAAGCGTCGCTGAGTCGGGCTATGGCGCAGCCTGGTAGCGCGTCCGTCTGGGGGACGGAAGGTCGCAGGTTCAAGTCCTGCTAGCCCGACCAAACACTTCCGAGCGCTCCAAGAGCGGAGGACGGCGATGCCCCGCGGCCTTTTTCCGCTTCAGTTGATCCGCTCGCTCGTCGAAAGCGGGGCCGTCGACGCGGACGAGCCGGTTTCGAAGGGGCAGATCCAGCCCGCCAGCCTCGACCTGCGCCTCGGTTCGCGGGCATACCGCATCCGGGCCTCGTTCCTCGCCGGGGAGCGCCATACGGTCCAGGACCGTCTCGCGGACCTGTCCATGCACGAAATCGACCTGAGTGGAGGCGCGGTGCTGGAAAAGGGCTGCGTGTATCTCGCGCCGCTGATGGAGCGTTTGTGGTTGCCGGAAGGCGTCACGGCGGTCTCCAACGCGAAAAGTTCGATCGGACGACTCGACCTCCTGACCCGGTTGGTGACGGACCGCGGCACGGAGTTCGACAGGGTTCCGGCGGGCTACGCCGGTCCGCTCTACGCGGAAATCTGCCCCCGGTCGTTTTCCATCCTCGCGCGGACCGGAACGCGGCTGAACCAAATCCGGTTCAGGGAAGGCCAAGCGGTTCTCGACGACGGCGAGTTGCGCCTGTTGCACGAAGACCAGCGGCTGGTCGACCTGCCGCCGCTGATCGAGGGTGGCCTCGGCTTCTCGGTGGGTCTCGAATCGCGGGACGGCAAACCAGTCGGCTACCGCGCCAAACCCCACGCGGGCGTCATCGACCTCGACTTGATCGACCACTACGACCCCTCCGGGTTTTGGGAGGAGATTCACACCGATTCGAAACGAATCATCCTGGATCCCGGCGCGTTCCACATCCTCGTCAGCCGGGAGGCCGTGCACATCCCACCCGCCCACGCCGCCGAAATGGCGCCGTTCCACGCCGCGGCCGGCGAGTTCCGCGTTCATTACGCGGGATTTTTCGATCCCGGCTTCGGGCACGCCGCGACGGGCGGAACCGGCGCGAGGGGCGTGCTGGAGGTGCGCTGCCGCGAAGTTCCCTTCGTGCTGGAGCACGGACAGGTCGTGGGACGACTGGTGTACGAGCGCATGGCCGAGGCGCCGGAAGTCCTCTACGGGGCCGATCTCTCTTCGAATTACCAAGGCCAGGGCCTGAAGCTGTCGAAGCACTTCCGGTCCTGACCGTGGCGGG
>JANQKA010000642.1 GCA_028281405.1 Hasllibacter sp.
TCCGCACCCGGCCTGGGCTGGTCGGAGGTCTCCCCGACCCGGATCCGGGCTCTCACGCAAATTCCCAGCGTGGGAAACCTGTTTTTGAACCTCGAGAGGGTCGATGATCGGTTCGTCCTGCATGACGATGAGACGTCATGGCACATCCTCACGGAAGGGCATGGTCAGTTCGGGGAATTCGCGGAGGTCGCCTTCTTCCGGATCAACGAGAATCGGAAGTTTTCCAAGGAATTCGCCGAATCCCGTCTGATTGTCGCCGCCATCGGGGCGATGACGGCGGAGATCGAATTGGCCGCCGCTGCGGTGGGAGAAATCATGGCCTATGTGGAGTTGCGCGAGGCCTTGAGGTCCGCGTCGGAAGCCGCGGAAGCGGCCGAGGACGCCGCGGCCGAACTCGACCGATGCGCCGGAGACTTGGTTTGGGTCGAGGAACAAAGGGGGCGGAGCGGAAAGGGAAATGGCGATGATTCGGGGAAGCCCCATCCAAATTCCGGGGACGGGGAAGCGATTCACGCGGATGACGTCGGAATGGAGGATGTGGAGGAGGCGATCGAAACCCTGAACGAAGCCAAGGCGGAGGCGGTTCTCCGGTCGCGCGAGGCGACGAAGGAGGCGTTCCGGGTGCGTGCCGAGATGGTCGAATTGTCGCGCTGTCGTTTGGAAAAGGCGGAGGCGGAGGCGCTGCTCGAGCGCGCCCTGCACAGCCTGGAGCGGAACGCGCATCCCGAAGCAAACGGCGACAGGTTGATCGCCGCCGACGACGCGGACCAAGCCGCCAAGTTGGCGGACAGGGCCGTTCGGGAGGGGAAAGAACTCCTGGGGGAAGTCGGGTAGGATACCCTTCACGCTCCGGCGAGAGGATGTCGAGCCGACGCGCGTTTCCTTGGTGAAGGAACAACCCCACCCCGACCCAAATTTGCCGCATTCGCCTCTGGTCGATGTTCTCTCCCCGCCTCAAATCCGGGCCGCCGAGCCAACTTCCGACGTGGCCGGAAGATCCACCCCGCCTCAAACCAGTCGAATCCTTGCATGGACAAGGGGCGGACGCGTGGGTGCGGTCGCCAAAGCCTCGGTGGTCGTCGAAGCAGCGTTGCTTCCGGGCAAGGTCTCCGCCGATTTGGCGACTGGTCGGAGTTTCATCCCCCGTTTCGAAACAGGACGCGCGCGCCGCTTTCGGGATCGAACAGATGCGGATGGTTCGCTCGGACTGAAAACCCTCCTTCAAGCCGGCATAGTTCAATTTGAAAAAGACAATATGTAATCGCCTCCCGCGTCAGTCGGGGCCGCCGCCCATTCCGGAACAATTTCTCCCCTGCCCGCGTCGAATGTCGTGGCGCCATCCACGGTTCCAACCGGAGTCTCGCCGTCGGTTATGTCAAAGATGGCCCCATCCACGTCTTCGTCCACGGCGAAATTGGCGATCCGCGGCATATCCACGTTTGATTCCAACCTAATTTCGCCTGCTCCATTGTCGTCCGAATCTTCGGTGGAGGCGGAATCCCCGGCGGTTTCCACATTCTTCGGCACATCCCCTCCGGGGTGACCAATATGTTCTTCCCGATCGTCTCCGGACAAGTCTTGGCCATCATGTCTGGCTTGGGAGGATGGATTTGGAGAATTGACCGTGATGGTGAAGGTGATCGAACCGGGCATGCCACCGCCGCCCCTGGCAACGGAAGTCAGCCCGGCGAGGTCCGTGGCGGTGACCGTCACGTCGATGCTCGTCAACGCTCCGTTGTATGTTCCCCTGATTTCGTCTCGAACAATCCAAAGTCCGATGGTTGAAAGATCCGCGCCGGCCTCCCCCACGGTCGCGGTGTAGGTCAATACATCTCCCGCATCCTCGTTTGCTTCGTAAAATCCGTTTGACAGGTCGATTGGGGCAATTGCCTCGCCGCGCACGATGGTTTGATCCCGCACGCTGCCTTGAACCGCGACGGGTGGAGCGGGCTCATGGAATTCCAGTATGAACGGCCCCGGCCGCCCAAATTCGTTTATGGCCATGAATCTGGCGCCGCGTTCGTCCACGACATCGATTCGAATTCCGCGCTGTTGACTGCCGTTGAAGGTTCCCGATATCACGTTGGTTTCCTCGTCGAACCGCAAACCATCCGGAAGCGGATATGTCCCCTCTCCAACGGTGAAACTGATGGCGTCACCTTCCGGATCCTCGAATCCCGCGCCCAGGTCGATGGGCTCGATCACGGTTCCCCGTTCCGCGATCACATGCCTCGGAGGAGTCCTCGTCAAAACCGGGGCGCGGTTCGAGTCCAGAAGGAAGGACGGCAAGACCTCGCCGTCGACCGTGGCCACGCCGCCGTCAGGGTCGCGGACGACCAAGATAATCTCCCTCTGGATTCCGGCCGTGGTGAGTTCGCCCGATATAATTCCAGTGTTCCGGTCGATATTGATACCCCTGTCGAGTTCGGTGAGCGAGATCAGGTCGGGAACATTTATTCGGTTTCCCGAAGGCGAAAAGCTCGTGAGATCCTCGGTCGTTTCCACATCATCGATGAAGCCCCAATACGCCTCGTAAGTCAGCGCGTCGTTGTCCGGATCGTTGAACGACGGCCTCACGTCGAACATCGTCTCCGCCCCTTCCGATGCGAACCGGTCCGCCAGCGGCGTGACCAGAACGGGGCTTTGATTGCCCGGCGTCGGCGCGGCCGCCGTGATGACGAAGCTTTGCGGGAACGTGTCGCCCCTCGCGTTGGCGGCGGTCACCGTGATGGAGTGCGTTCCGGGAGTTTCGATCGTCCCCGTGATTTCGCCGTCGTCGAGGGACAGTCCAATCGTGGAGAGGTCCGCCCCGTTTTCCCCCACCGTGGCGGTGTAGGTCAATTCGGAGTCTTCCCCGTAGGGGTAGGCGAACGTCGCCCTCGCGATGATCGGAAGGATTTCGGTTCCGGTGGACACGGTCCTGTCGGCCAAGGGCGTTCCGGACGCTTCGGGGCCTCCGCGAAGCGTGATCCCCGATGGGGGAGCGCCGGAGGTGGCGCCGATGCTGTATATGGAATCCCGGACGTCGCCGAGCTCGATTTCGCCAACCACGGCGATGTCGAGTACGAAATTCCCATCCATGCCGCTCAGGCGGACAACCGCGTTGCCCTCGCCGTCTTCGGCGCTTTCGAGAAACAGATTCCTCAGGCCTTCCACATCCGCCAAGGCGATTCGGTCTCCCGAGGCGGCGTCGAAGCCCGTCACCGTGGTTCCCGCGTCATCCGGGCCGTCCGCGGCGCTCAGAAATTGAAATATGTCCGCGCCGCCACCTCCCGTCAGATCGTAGCCGCCCCCCTCTCCATATATGACGCTCCGTCCGGACGCGGCTCCGGCCACCACGCCGGAATTCCCCGCGCCGAACCGGATGTTCGCTACTTCGATCTCCACTCCGCCGTCGAACCGCAAGGTCTCGACGGACGCCAGCGTATCCCTGCCCTCGTCGGTTCCGTCGACCGCGTCGGCGTCGACCACG
>JANQKA010000653.1 GCA_028281405.1 Hasllibacter sp.
TCCGACCGGCTCCGCGAACACGTTGTCGGTCAGGTCGTCGTTGACCGTGGACACCTCGACGATCAGAACGTCGCCCCCTTCCGCCCAGAACGCGTGCCAGACATCGGGGTGAAGCGTGACGGACTGTCCGGGCTTCAATCGCAGGTGGCCTCCGCCCGGCATCCGATGTTCCTCGGCGTCGACCGGCACCACGACCTCCCGGCCGTGGTCGATGTTCCCGTCGCCGTCGGCCATGTGAAGCTCGAGCACCAAGTCGCCGCCGCCGCGGTTGATGATGTCCTCGACCTTGGTCCGGTGGCGGTGCGTCGGGCATCTCTGGCCGTCGCGCGAGATCATGATCTTCTCCGCGTAGACCATGCCGCGTCCGGTGCCGAGATTCGCCGCGTCGCCGTTGCGCGCGGTGAACAGGAACAGCCCGACGTTGTCGAAATCGCCCTTGCCGAAATCCGTGATGTCCCAGCCCAGGCGATTGCGGAAAACCGGCGTGTCGGACCGCTTCCGCAATTCTTCGGGCGTGTGGTAGGCGAAAGGAGGCAGGACATAGCCCCGCGAGCGGATGAACTCGTCCGCCTCGCGGATGATCCGGTTCACTTCTGAACGTTTCATTGGAAGATATCTCCGGGTTGAACGTGTTGAGGGAGGCGACGGCGGACTTGATCGCGGGCGGCGAAAATCGTGGCGGCGCCGGATTCGGTGTCGCGGATGATCCGGTTCACTTCGGAACATTTCATTGGAAGATAACTCCGGGTTGAACGTGTTGAGGGAGGCGACGGCGGACTTGATCGCGAGCGGCGACAATCGTGGCGGCGCCGGATTCGGTGTAGCGGATGATCCGGTTCACTTCGGAATGTTTCATTGGATGATGTCTCCGGGTTGAACGTGTTGAGGGAGGCGACGGCGGACTTGATCGCGGGCGGCGACAATCGTGGCGGCGCCGGATTCGGTGTCGCGGATGATCCGGTTTGCCGCCGGTGGCTTCATTGGATAATTTTTCCGGGGTTGAAAATGTTGAGTGGGTCGATCGCGGACTTGATCGCGCGCATGGCGTCCAACGCGGCGGGGCCGAGTTCGGTGTCGAGATACTTCATCTTGCCCTGGCCGACGCCGTGCTCGCCGGTGCAGGTTCCGTCGAGTTCGATCGCGAGTTCGGACAGAAACCGGAGGTACCCGTCCACCCGCGCCGTTTCCTCGGGATCGTTCGGGTCGGCCAAAGGCGTGCAGTGGAAATTCCCGTCCCCCACGTGGCCGACGATCGGCGAGAGTATGTCCAGCCGGACCGCCTCCTCCCGCGCCCGCGTCACCGCTTCCGCCAGCCGCGACACCGGCACGCAGACATCGGTGGCGATCATCTTCTTTTCCGGCCTCAGCGCCGAAATCGCCCAGGCTCCGTCGTGGCGGGCCTGCCAGAGTTTCGTCCTCGCCTCCGCGTCCGCTGTCCACTCGAAGGCGGTCGAACCGGCGTCGCCGGCGATTTCGGCGAACAATTCCGCCTGCTCCTTCACCGACTCCGCGCTTCCATGGAATTCCAGCAGAAGCAGCGGAGACACCGGAAGGGAGAGTTTCGAATAGGCGTTCACCGCCTCGACCGCGAGCGCGTCCATGAGCTCGATCCGCGCCACCGGAACGCCGTGCTGGAACGCGGCGATGACCGCCCCGCAGGCCGCCTCCTCGGTCGGAAACGAGCAGACGGCCGACGACATGGCCTCGGGAACCCCGTGAAGTTTCAGCGTGAGCTCCGTGATGATTCCGAGCGTTCCCTCGGACCCCACCATGAGGCGGGTCAGGTCGTATCCCGCCGAGGTCTTGCGCGCGCGGCGGGCGGTGGTCGCCACCCCGCCGTTTGGAAGGACCGCGCGGAGCGCCAGCACGTTGTCCTTCATCGTGCCGTATCGAACCGCGTTGGTGCCCGAAGCCCTCGTCGCGGCCATGCCCCCCAGGGAAGCGTCGGCGCCCGGATCGATCGGGAAGAACAGCCCCGTCGCCCGCAATTCCGCGTTCAACTCCTTGCGGGTGATGCCGGGCTCGACGACGACGTCCATGTCCTCGGCGTGCACGGCCTTGACGCGCTTCATCTCCCGGAAATCGATGGAAACCCCGCCAGCGGGGGCGTTGACGTGGCCCTCCAGCGAGGTGCCCGCGCCGAAGGGAATGATCGGAACCGAGTGGTCCGCGCAGACGCGGACGATTTCCCGGACGTCGTCTTCGGATCCTGGAAACACCACGGCGTCGGGCGGCTGGTTGGGTATCAGGGTCGTCGTGTGCCCATGCTGCTCTCGCATCGAGCGACCCTCGTCGAAGGCGGGACCGAACCTTTGGGCCAATATGCCCTTCACGGTCGCGATGCCGGTCTCGTTCCGCGGCAGTTCCCTGGCCTGCGTCATCCTCGCCTCCTCCTCGTCCGCCCGACCATAAAGCGGTTTCCACCCCGTTGGAATCGCCCGCCGCGTGGCGGCCGGCGAATCGGCCGCGGCGCGGACCCCTCCGGACCAGTCCCCCAAACCGGGGCGAAGCGGCGGGGAGGATCCGCGGAACCGAAATTCCCGAAGGCGGCTCCGGGCGATTCCCCCCGATTGGGAACCGCCCTATCCTGATCCGGATGATCCTGATGGCGCGCGGCATCGAGAAGAGCTTTTTGAGCGGCGGCGGCGCGGTGCCCGTGCTGCGCGGCGTCGATCTTTCGATCGACGCCGGGGAGACGTTCGCGGTCACCGGCGAAAGCGGATCCGGAAAATCCACGCTTCTGCACATCCTGGGCGCGCTGGAGATTCCCGACGCGGGAACGGTCGCCGTGGACGGCATGAACGTTTCCGACCTGTCCGACGCCAGGCGAGCTGAAGTGCGGCGCGGGCGGATCGGCCTGGTGTTTCAACAATTCAATCTGGTTCCGTCGCTCACCGTCGAGGCCAATCTCGACCTGCAGGCCAGATTGGCGGGGCGGTTCGATTCCGCGTGGACTGCCCGTTTGGCCGAGCGGCTCGGACTGGATCCGCTGCTCCGCCGCTACCCGGAGGAATTGTCCGGAGGCCAACAGCAGCGCGTGGCCATCGGCCGGGCGGTGGCCCATCGACCCGGACTCATCCTCGCGGACGAACCGACCGGAAACCTCGACGAGGCCACCGGGGATGCCGCGCTCGACCTGCTGCTCGACCTTGTGTCCGAAACCCGCGCCGCGCTTCTGACCGCCACCCACTCGGAACGGTTGGCCTCCCGCATGGGACGCCGCCTTCGCCTGAGCGGCGGTACGCTGGAATGATCCGCGCCGGGCTTTCGACGCTGCTGGCGCACTGGCGCCGGCATCCATTGCAATTGGCGACATTGATCGCCGGACTGGCGCTCGCGACCGCGCTTTGGACCGGGGTCCAGGCGATCAACGCCGAGGCCAAGGCGAGCTACGAAAGGGCCGCGCGGCAGGTCGCGCCCGCCGAAGGGGTCGTCACCGGACCCGGCGGTTCCGTCACGGTGGAAGACTACGCCCGGCTGAGACGGGCGGGTTGGTCCGTCGTTCCGGTCATGGAGGGGCGACTCGACATCCCCGGCGGACGGATCACGGTCGTCGGCACGGACTTCGTCGCTCTGCCGCCGGAAGGCGGAGGCCCGGAAGAGGATGCCGATCCCGCCGCCCTGCTCCACGATCCGGGAGTCGGGCTGGCCGACGCCGCCACGGCGGAGGCGGTGCGCGGGCTTCCCGGAATGCCGGACACGCGGGTCAGCGACCGTCCCGCCCCCGGCACCCTTCTGACCGACATCGCGGTCGCCGCGCGGCTTCTCTCGCGCGAAAACCCAACCCATCTGTTGTTGACCGAACCCGCGCCCGGGCCCTTGAACGAAATCGCCCCCGGACTGACCCTGTCGCGGGCGGGCGACCCGGGAGCCGGACGCCTGACCGACAGTTTCCACTTGAACCTGACCGCCTTCGGACTGCTCGCCTTCGCCGTGGGAATGTTCATCGCGCACGGAGCCGTCGGTCTTGTGTTCGAGCAGCGCCGTCCGATGTTCCGCACCCTCCGCGCGCTCGGCCTGCCGCTCCGGGCCCTGGTCGGGACCGCGCTGGCGGAGCTCCTGATCCTGGCCCTCGCCGCCGGGATCATCGGAGTGGCCCTGGGCTACGCCGTCGCCGCCGCGCTCCTGCCGGATGTGGCCGCCACGTTGCGGGGGTTGTACGGCGCGAACGTCGGCGACGGACTCCGAATCCGCCCCGAGTGGTGGCTTTCGGGTCTGGGCATGGCCTTGGCGGGAACGCTGGCCGCCGCCGCGGCCGCCTTGTGGCGCATCGCGCGGATGCCGATTCTCGACGCAGGGCGGCCCCGGGCCTGGGCCATCGCCTCGGCCCGGGGATCAAGACGCCAGGCGGCCGCGGCCGCGCTGCTTCTGGCCGCCGCGGGCGCGCTGGCCACCGCCGCGCCAGGGTTGCCCGCGGCGTTCGGGCTGCTCGCCACCCTGCTGTTCGGTTCCGCGTTGATCCTTCCGCCCATTCTCGCGGCGGCGCTCCGGATGGCCGAACGGACCGCCCGGTCTCCCCTCGCCCAGTGGTTCTGGGCCGACACGCGGCAGCAGTTGTCCGGCCTTTCGCTCGCGTTGATGTCGCTTCTGCTCGCGCTCGCCGCGAACATCGGCGTCGACACCATGGTGGCGAGCTTCAGGCTGACCTTCACCGCCTATCTGGATCAAAGGCTCGCGGCGGAGCTTTACGTCAGGGCGGAAACCGAAAGCCGGGCGGACGAACTGCGGGATTGGCTCGCGCCGCGCGTCGACGCCGTGCTGCCGGTCTGGACCTCCGAAGGAATGATCGGCGGCGAGCGGACGCGCGTGGTCGGAATCGAGCCCCACGCGACGCACCGCGAAAACTGGCCGATGATAGACTCGCTGCCCTCTCCGTGGGAACGGGTGGCCCGTGGCGGGGCTCTGCTGTTGAACGAACAGGGCGCGCGTCGGCTGGGCGTTTCCCCCGGAGACCGCGTGGCTCTCGCTCCCGCCGGTGACCTTCTCCTGGCCGGCGTCTACGCCGACTACGGAAATCCCGCGGCGGAAGCCGTGGTGTCGGCGGACCTGCTGGTCTCGGCGTTCGAGGGAGCGGACCGCCGGGAATTCGGCGTCCGCGTCCCTCCCGGAGCGGTTCCCGCCCTGATGGACGCCCTCCGCGACGAATTCGGGTTGTCCGGCGGCGCGATGATCGACCAGGCCACGCTCAAGGAGATTTCGCTCGGGATATTCGAGCGCACGTTCACGGTCACCGGCGCCCTGTCGATTCTCGCGCTGATCGTCTCCGGCGTGGCCATCCTGACCTCGCTGCTGACGCTTGGCGCCATGCGCCTGCCCCAGTTGGCCCCGGTCTGGGCGATGGGCGTGAGGAGGTCGCGTCTCGCGCGCTTGGATTTTCTGCGCGCCGCCGCGCTCGCGGCGATGACGTTCGCCGTGGCGCTGCCCGTCGGCCTCGCGCTGGCATGGGCTCTTCTGGCGCGGCTCAACGTCGCGGCGTTCGGCTGGCGCCTGCCGATGTTCCTGTTTCCAAGCGACTGGCTGACCCTGTTCGCCCTCGCGATGGCCGCGGCGCTTATCGCTGCCGCTTGGCCCGTCCGCGCGCTCGCGCGGACCACGCCGGCGGAATTCCTCAAGGTGTTCGCGGGCGAGCGTTAGCGCATTTCGTCAGCCCCATTCGTCCCCGCCCGAAGGGTGCGCCGCGTGAGTCGCAAAGCGTGCCCATCTCCGAAAATCGGCGGACGCGCCGCATTGGATTCTCGGGAGGGCCACAAGATGGAAAGAACGCCTTCCAAACCTCCTCAGATCTTGCGCCTCCGGAACTTGGATGACATGATCCGGGATGACGCCGAATCGCAACTCCATGTCGGGAAGGTCGACCATTTTGTCCAAGCTCGCCGAGATAGAAAGCGGGAAAATCATCGGGACGATGATTTGCGACGCCGGGACCGGTCCATGTCTCGTGGGCGCTCGGCAATTGACCGGCCCCTCCTTGCCCGTCGCGGGTCCGCGCATCCGTCGACTTGTGCGCGTCAAGTTAATTCAGCCGCGCGCCGTCCCGGCTCACCGCGACATTGGCATCCTGTCTTGGACAATCGCCTCCAAGGCCATGGCCCCATGCCGCCGTCGAGTTGCGCCATCCTATCCGAATCACCCACTCAACACCCGCGGCGGAGCGCCCCGCCACGGAGATCGCTCCCACACCCCCTCCCCCACGGCTGGTTCGGAGCCATTGAAATCCGGGGCCTCTGTTCCGCGCATTTCCGCGGACACGCGATCCGCGCCGCTTCTCAGCCGTCAATGGCGCGGGCCGGGGTCGGGCGCGGTCGCCATGCGCGCCCGTGTTCAGAAGGAAAGGAAGGGGCGGGATGGCTGATTTTCAGATCAAAATTTCCCCGAAAAGCTTTTCCGATGGGCGCATCGAAGAGTCGGCCGAAGAGCGCGCCACCCAAGGTCTAATCGCAGTCGAGGCCGGAGGCACATGCCTTTCCGAATGCTTTGATGACCCGAGTCGCGTTCGCCAAGACGGCCCGGTCGTGCCCACCCACCACCTCGCCGAATGGCTTCTCGAGAATTGGTGGCGGCTTCGTTACGAACCCCAAGTGTCCAATCCCGACGCGAATTATTGGTGGCAATCACACAACTTCACCGGCATCGGAGAGGGATATCTTTGGCCGGACATCACGATAACCTCGGACGGCCGCCTCACCGTAATTCGATCCGTCCCATCGGTGGTGACTCATACATCGCACTTCGGTTATTTCGGATCGCCCCGACCCGTGATACTTCCGTGGTCATCGGTTGAACGCGGAATCGACGGCTTCGTTGAAAACGTCATGGAATTATTATCCACGAAAGGGTTGCGGAACACCAATCTCGACGTTCTTTGGGCGGACATATCGGCCGAACGGGAGAACATCGCCCTTGGCCGTCTCCGTCGATTTGAGGCGCTCCTTGGCGCATATCCCGACGAATTTCCGGAGAAGGAACTAAGAATCCGCCTCGCCGACTCCGCCGCGCTCGGCGACGAAGCCGTCGATGAACTCGCCGCCGCGGCTTCGGGGCGTGGGGTGGATTCCATGTTGACCGCGGAGGATATCCGCGATATGTCGAACGGACACGGAGCCGAAATGAGGATTTCCGACGCCCTCGCGCTGAATGATCGCCTCTCCACCGATTGCTCCCAAGACAAGTCCGCGGCGGAGGTCGGCGTGTCCGCCGCGCGCGAAGTTAGGATTCAGGCCCAATTGGGCGATGAAAAAATGGATGACCGCCGACTCGCCGAAATCGCGGGTGTTTCGGTGAGAGACATCGATAAATGGACGAGGGATCAGCCGATCTCCTTCACACTATCCAATGGCGGCGATAACACGCGTATGGTGTTGCGGGGAGCATATCATGAAAACCGGCGTTTCAACCTCGCCCGATTGGTTGGCGACAGAATGATGTGGAAGGAATCCTTGATGCGTCCCTCCACGGACGCGAAGACCTACCGCCAAAAAGCGCAGCGCGCGTTCGCCTCGGAATTGTTGGCACCTATCGACGCCGTCGTTGACCGCATGAATGAGGATTATTCCGATGAAAAAATAGAGGACGTCGCCAGGCAATTCGGGGTCTCCAATATGGTCATAGACCGTTCGCTCAAGAACAATCGCGTCGTTGATCGGGACGATTCGGATTTCGCCGACGCGGCATGAATTTGGATTCGATCACGATGCCTCTCCGCACCCCTTCGCCGCCATTGGAGTGTGAATTCCATTTGAAGCGGACCTCGTCATTCATGCCGGTCCGTGACGGATCGCGACTTGACTCGCGCATAGAGAGTGGATGACGCGGCATGAGCGACTTCAGAATCACAATTTTCCCCGAAGAATTCCACGATGGACTCGCCGAAGAGACGGCGGAGGAACGCGCCTCCCAAGGATTGCTTGTCGTCGAGTCCGATGGGATTCGCCTGTCCGCAGGATTCGACAACCTGTCCCGCGTTCGAAGGGACGGGCCGATCATCTCCGCTTATTTCCTCGCGGAATGGTTTCTTGAGAATTGGTGGCGCCTGTGTCACGAACCCAAACCGTTCGGCATGCCTTCGACCGATTGGTGGCTGTCGCACTGCATGACCGGCGTGGGAGAGGGATACGCGTGGCCCGGCATTTCGTTCACTTCGGACGGCCGTCGAACCACAATTCGGTCGGAGGCGTCGAGATACATGCATCTGTCATCTTTTGGATATTATGGCGCGCCCCACCCGGTGGAGATTCCGTGGTCGTCGGTTCGGCTCGGGATCGACGAATTCGTGAAGAACGTCATGAAACTTACAACCGGAAAAGGCATTCAGGAAACGGGTCTCGACCACCTCTGGTCATGCATCATGATGGAGCGGAGTGATCCCGAGCTCGGGCGGTTCCGCCGACTTGAGGCGCTTCTCGGCGCGGATCCGGATGAACTTCCGGAAGAATCCATCAATGCCCGTCTCGCCGACGCCGCGGCGCTCGGCGCGGAAGCGGTGGAGGAACTTGCCGCCGCGACGTCGGGGCGCGGCATCGACGCCATGCCGACATCGATCGATATCAATGGAATGTCCCAAGAATGTGGAGTGGAAATGTGTGAACCCGACGCCCTTGCGTTGGATCGCGCATGCTTCGCCGAATTGTCGGATGACAAATCGGCGATGACCGCCGGCGCGATCGCCGCGCGCGAAGCGCGGCGACTCATAAGTGCGGGAACCCCATGGTTGAGCGACCGGCTGTTGGCCGATATCGCGGGGGTTTCGGAGAAAATCCTCGACCATTCGAGCCGGGAACCTCCCATTTCCTTCATCCTCCCGAAGGGTGATGCGGGATTGAAAGCGACATTGCGGGGATATCGCCACGAGGACCGCCGCTTCAACCTTGCCCGATTGGTGGGCGACTCGCTAATGTGGGACGAATCGCGGATGCGGCCTTCGACCGGGTCGAACACCTACCGCCAAAAGGCGCAACGCGCATTCGCCGCGGAGCTCTTGGCCCCGATGGACGCCGTCCTCGACGCCTTGGACGGCGACCACTCGGAAGCGAAAATCGAGGACGTTTCCCGGCGCTTCGGGGTTCCGGACATGGTGATGAACCGTTGGCTTGAGGTCAATGGAATCATTGGCCCGACAATTTCCGACTTCGACGGTGCCTCATGAGATTGGATTCGAGATGCTCGTGCGCCACCCCACATCGTCTCCACGCGTTGGGTCGGCAACCTTCGGGAAAATACCGGATCGTCCCGCACGATCGGTACTTCTCGAATCCACATGTTTCCCCGACGGGCGCGGCAAACCTTTCGGACCTCAAATCGGCGGCAACGGGAACGATCCCTCCCGGATCTCTCCGAGAACGGGTCTGGAGGGCTGAAATTGTCGCTAAAAAGTGGAGGATGCGCGAATGACCGACTTCCAAATCGAACTATCGGACGAGGCGCTTGACGATGGGTCTCCCGAAGAGCGCGCCACATCCGGCGTTCTCGTGATGAAGGCGGACGGCCTGCTTTTGTCCGGGGGGTACAACGGTTTAACCGGGATTCATCATGATGGCCCCCTGGTGTCGGGGTATCATCTTGCGGAGTGGCTTTACTGGAACTGGTGGAGATTGCGCCACGAACCCATTCCCCCCGTCTCCAACACGGATGACTGGTGCTTATCACATTGCTTGTCCGAGGTCGGGGAAGGCTACGTTTGGCCATTCATAACGATCTCATCGGACGGTCGCCGATCCGTGATTCGATCGGATCTTTCTCAAGAAGAGAACGCCTTGCCGATCAGATACTATGGCTCCAGCCGCCCCGCGGCTCTTCCTTGGTCCTCCGTTGAGAAAGGAATCGATGAATTCGTCAAAACCGTCAGGGAGCGCACGGCGTCCCATGGCCTCGGCGAAACCAACCTCGATCTGCTCTGGACGGACCTCATGACCGCGAGGCGGGAGCCCGACAGCGCCAGATTCCGGCGGCTCGAGGCATTGCTCGGGTCGGACCCGGATCAACTTCCGAAAGAATCGTTCTCGCCCCATCTTTCCGGAGATGGCGTATTGGGAGAAGACGCCATCGACGAACTCGCGGCCGCGGCACCCAGGATGAATATCGACTCCATGCTGACCGCGGCCAACGTTCGCGAATTATCGCATAATCACGGAACGCGAACGCGGAATTCCGATGCCTTGACGCTGAACAGCGCATCGACCGGTGTTCCGTTGGATGAACAATCGGCGGTCGAGGTCGGCGTTTCCATCGCCCGCCACGCACGGCGGCTGACTGGGCCGCGGGATGACGTAATGAGCGATCGGATGCTGACCGACCTCGCGGGTGTTCCGAAAAAGGTTCTTGAACCTTTCCAGGTGAAAATCCCGGTATCGATCTCCCTCCGGGGAAACAGTGGCGAGGACCATGTTCTCTTGCGGGGCGCGCGTCCGGAAATCCGCCGCCACGAGTTGGCCAGGCTGATCGGCGACCGGTTAATTTGGCGTGATGCGGCCGTGCGCCTGTCCACGGATTCCAACACATATCGTCAAAAGGCCCAACGGTCATTCGCCACCGAATTTCTGGCGCCCGCGGAGGCCGTTGTCGCCCGGGCGGATGATGACTATTCCGATGACCATGTGGACGAAATAGCGGAACATTTCGGAGTTTCCCAGAGGATCATCGGCCGGTTGCTGGAACTCAACCGCATGACCAACCGGGAAACTTTCGATTTCGCCGAGGTGGCGTGAGCCGAATTCACCCGTGCTTACCCGGACCCGCCACAAGAATGGCTTGGATTTGAAACCTCCGTTGGAGTCGGCGATATCTCTGAACATTATTTTATTGGACAATATTTCACAACGACGCGGCATGCTGGTCATAATTGTGTTTTGGAAAACGATTTCAAA
>JANQKA010000687.1 GCA_028281405.1 Hasllibacter sp.
GGTCCAGCACTACGGCGCGAACTCGACGATCATCCCGTCATAAGCCGGTTCCACGTGATCGGGCGTTTCCGCCCGGACCGTCTCGTAGTCGAGATCGATATGCATGTTGGTCAAAATCGCCCGGCGCGGGGCCATTTCACCTATCCAATCGAGCGTCTTTTCGAGATGGGCGTGGCTTGGATGCGGCTCGCGCCGCAGGGCGTCGACAATGAACACGTCCAAGCCGGTCAGGAACCGGCGCGCGGATTCGGGGATTTCGGAGGCGTCTGGAAGATAAGCCAGGCCGCCCACCCGGAAACCGAGCGACTTGATCTTCCCGTGATCGACGATGAACGGCTCGAACATCAAAGGTCCCCCCGCCCCATCGATGGTCACGGGGTCTTTGATGATGTTCAAGTCGAGGATCGGTGGATACGCCGATCCCTTCGGCTGGACGAAGGCGTATCCGAATCGGTTCAGCAGGCTGTCGGTCGTCTGGGGCGAAGCCCAGACCTGAAGCCTTTCCTTCATGTTGAAAACGATCATCCGCAGGTCGTCCAATCCATGGACATGGTCCGCGTGCTCGTGGGTGTAGAGCACGGCGTCCAAACGACCCACTCCGGCGTCGAGAAGTTGCTGCCGAAGGTCCGGCGAGGTGTCGATCAGCACGCTCGTGACTCCCTCACCGTCACTCCGTTCCACAAGAACCGAGCAACGGCGGCGCCTGTTCCTGGGGTTTTCGGGGTCGCACGCTCCCCAATGCCCGCCCAGCCGCGGAACCCCTCCCGAGGAACCGCAACCGAGAATGGTCAGGCGCGGGCGCGCCATCAGGCGGCTTCCGCCCGGTTCTTCGCCTTTGGAAACAGCCGATCGAAATTCGCCGTGGTCCGTTCGAAGAACTCGGCCTCGTCCATGCCGAACACGCCCGCGCCCACCTTGGCGGTGAAAGGCACGAACGACGGCTCGTTGCGCTTGCCGCGGTGGGGTGGCGGCGCGAGGTAGGGGCTGTCCGTTTCAACAAGGATCCGGTCGACCGGCGCGTCGGCGAAGACGTCGCGCAATTCCTGATTCTTCGGAAACGCCACCATGCCCGACATCGACAGGTAGAAGCCAAGATCCAGCGCGGCCTCAGCCAACGCCATTCCACCGCAGAAGCAGTGCATCACGCAGGAGTAGGCGCCTGCCCGGTGTTCCTCGGTCAGGACACGCGCCATGTCCTCGTCCGCGTCGCGGGAATGGATGATGAGGGGCAACCCGGTCGCGCGGCAGGCTTCGATGTGGACACGCAGGGATTCCTTCTGCGCCTCCGCGCTGTCCGCGGCGCGGAAATAATCCAAGCCGCTTTCCCCGATACCGACGAACTTCGGATGTTCGGCGAGGGCGACGAGTTCGTCCACGGTCGCCATCGGTTGCCCGGCCACGCTCATCGGATGCGTTCCCGCCGCGAAGAATACCCCGTCGTGGGCCTCCGCCAAAGCGCGGACGCCCGGTTCGCGCCGGAGTTCCGTGCAGATCGTGAGCATGCGCGTCACGCCGTTGTCGCGGGCGCGGGCGATCAAGGCGTCGGTTTCGCCCTCGAACCGTGGCGAGTCGAGGTGGCAGTGGCTGTCGACGAGCGTCATCGGGATACCCGGTCTCGCTGGCCCACGTGGGCCTCCATCTTCAGGAGCATATCGAGAATGAGCGCGGCAGGGTCAAGGTTGACCTCGATTCCGTGCCGCACCCTGGCGGAGAGTTCCTGGGCGAGCGTCGCCCATCCGCGCCCGGCGGCGGCGTGGGGCGAAAGCCGGGACAGAAGAGCGGACTCGCCGGTAACCGCCTCGCGCGGCGGCTCGCCAAGGGCTCCTGCGCGGGCGAGGCGCGACAGGAACAGCATGGACAGATCGACCGTGAGGCCACGGACCTCCTCCGCCCCCCGTCCCGCCGCCTCTTCGGCGAAAGCGATGGCCCGCGCGCGGTCGAGGCGTTCCGAGAACAGTCCCACGAGGCGTTCATAGCGTTCGACGCCCGCCCCTGAGACCAACCGGATGGCTCCTCCGACAGACCCGCCGGCGAGTTCCGCCAACGCTTCGGGACTAGCCTCAAGACTCAGGCCAGTCTCCTCCACCGCCCGGGCCAGTTGGGCGGGCGCCAAGGGAGACAGACGCAGCGTCCGGCACCGGGAGCGTATGGTGGGAAGAAGGCGGGACGGTTGATGGGAAACTAGAAGGAACACGGTGCCCTTCGGAGGCTCCTCAAGATTCTTCAGGAGCGCGTTCGCGGCGGTCATGTTCATCTCGTCGGCCGCGTCGACGATGACGACGCGCCGGCCGGTCTCGGAGGTCAACGAGAGGAAA
>JANQKA010000724.1 GCA_028281405.1 Hasllibacter sp.
CCTCCTCGTCGCTGAAACCAGAGTCACGCATCAAATCCCTCCTTCCGCGACAACGGCGCCGATTACCACTCGATGCCTCTTGGCGCAACAGACGGAAAATATTCTCCGCTCGGAGCAAAAACGAAATAAACCGTCATCATCTCCTGCCCGGACAAAAAAGATTGTAAAGCGAACATGGAAAGAAGCAAAGGAAATTCAATACCGCCGCATACCCAACCGGACTCCAGTGGCGGGAAACGACCGAATTCGACCTGAACGGGTGCGGGGAGGCCATTCCCAGGCCTCCCGGCAACAACGCCGGCTACGCGCTCCGAGCCGGAAGATCACGAAGATGCGCAACCTCCATCACAGCCTCGGCCAAAAGAACCTTCGGGCGGGCGAAACCAGACTCGAACGAACTGAGGCGGCCAACCTCCGGAACACACATCCCCGAATATCGGGAACGCCAAGTAAACAACGCGCTCGGCGGTATACCGCGCTTGAGGCGGAGCTCCGCGACGTCCGCGCCCGCGGCATGTTCCGACACGACCGCGCCCTTCCGTTCGTCTGTGAAACGCGACTTCCTCATCGCCGGCCTCCTCCTTGTTGACTTCGTCGCGGACACTGTCCGGTTTGGAATGCGGGCGTTCCTGGGGAGCATGTCATCCGTCCCAGGGAACCGAGGCGGAGGGTCGGGTGATCCGGAGCGTTCCTCCGTCTTGAAACGGCGAGACATGCCACCGGGTACCGTGAACGGAAGCGGCGATTCCGCGTTGTCGGTTCGCGCCCCGCGACCCCGCGAAGCCGATGTGGCGGATCGAACCGGGCCCGGAGCGCCGCTCCGTCTTGGGGCGGGGGGCCATCCGGTTGGGTCTCGAAGAGCGGATGCGGCGGGCCGCGCCGTTTGCCCGCGTGGGTGGGTTGTCCAACCGGACGAGCCGCCACGGCGGTCGGTTTCCGTGGCGAGGCCATGCCGTGATCGAATCGCGCCCGCTTCCCCCGCGGCTTGGTCGTCGTGTCCCGGCGATGGCGGATGCCGCGCTTTGAACCCGACGCGAGCGGGGGAACGGGAGAAGGCTCGGATCTTGTCCATTGGGCGGGAATGGCCGGGCATGGTTACGGGAAGGGTGCGGCGCCCCTGGCCGGAGGCGGACGCGACCTCGCGGTCGGAAAGCCCATTGGAACAGTGTTCCGGGGCCGGGTGTTGTTTGCCCCCGTGGGTGGGTTGTCCGACAGGACGAGCCGCCACGGCGGGCGGTTTCCGTGGCGAGGCCATGCCGTGATTGAATCGCGTCCGCTTCCCCCGGGCTTGGTCGTCGTGTCCCTGCGATGGCGGATGCCGCGCTTTGAACCCGACGCAAGCTGGGTAACGGGAGAAGGCTAGGATCGTGTCCATTGGGCGGGAACGGCCGGGCATGGTTACGGGAAGGGTGCGGCGCCCCGGGTCGGAGGCGGCCGCGACCGCGCGGTTGGAAAGCCCATTGGAACGGTGTTCCGCAGCCGGGTGTTCCGCGGTCGGGAGGGTGTGGCCGTTTATTTTCCGGGCGGCTTCGGAAGCGGTCAAAAGTTGCATTTTTGGAAAATAAACTTGGAGAATAACGGAGAAAAAGCGAGCAATACCAGCACGTTATCCATTATCGCCAAAGGCGCTCCGCGGCGCCGCGAAAGAAAATAGAAAAAAACGGGCAGGTGGCGCCCCCGGCCGCGACCCCCGAGACGGATGCGGATCGCGCGGGCGGCGCTTTATTTTCCGGGCGGCTTCGGAAGCGGTCAAAAGTTGCATATTTGGAAAATAAATTTGGAAAATAACGGAGAACAATCACGCAATTTCAGCACGTTATCCATTTTCCGCCGAAGGCGCGCGGCGTCGCCGCGAAAGAAAATCGAAAAAACGCCTGGTGGCGCCCCGGATCTCGCCCTCCGCGACGGAAGCGGATCGTGCGGGCGGCTCTCACTCCACGTCACGGGAATCCGAGGCGGAGGGACGGGTGTTCAGGAGCGTTCCGCAGTCTTGGGTCGGCGTGCCATGCCACAAAACACCCGAGAACGGAGGCGGCGGCTCCGCGTCGTCGGGTCGCGCCCCTCCAGCCGCGCGTAGCCGAAGTGGCGTGTCGAACCAGGCCAGGAGTGCCTCTCGGCCTTGGAGCGGGTGGGCCATCCCGTCGGGGCTCGGAGAGCGGATGCGGCGGGCCGCGCCTTTTACCCGTGTGGGCGGGCTGACCGACAGGACGAAACGCCACGGCGGGCGGGTTCCGAGGGGGAGGCGATGCCGTGATCGAATCGCGTCCGTTTCCCCCGCGGCATGGTCGCCGAGTCCCGGCGATGGCGGATGGCGCGCTTCGGACCCGATGCGAGCAGGTGAACCGGGGAGGACGCGGTTCGCGCCCACGGGACGGGAATGGCCGGGAGCGGCTACGGGAGGTGCGGCGCCCCGGGCCGGTGGTCAGCCGCGACGACGCGCATGGAAAGCCCATGGAATCAGCGTTCCGCGGTCGGACGGACGGTGACCGGTTTATTTTTCGGGCCGCTCCGGAAGCGGGCAAAAGTTGCATATTTGGAAAATAAATTTGGAAAATAACGGAGAAAAATCTCGCAATTTCAGCACGTTATCCATTACCCGCCGAAGGAGCGCGGCGTCGCCGCGAAATAAAATCGAAAAATCGACCGGGCGGCGCCCCGGATTGCGACCCCCGCGGCGGAAGCGGGCCGCGCGGGCGGCCCAACTCCCCGTCCCGATAAATCGGGACGGAGGGTCGAGCGATCCGGAGAGTTCCACCGTCTTGGAACGGTATGCCTCGCCGACGGGTTCCGGAGATCCGCGGCGGCGGGGCCGCTTCGTGGAGCGCGCCCGTCCTGCCCCGCGCCCGTCCTGCCCCGCGAAGCCTAAGCGGCGGATCGATTCGGTCCCGGAGATCCGCTCCGTCTCGGGGAGGGAGGGCCATCCGGTCTGGTCTCGGAGAGCGATGCGGCGGGTCGAGCGGTTTGGGCCAGAGGGTGGATTGTCCGGCCGGACGATTCCCGACGGAAAGGGGAGCGGCGGCCTCGGCGCACCTACGAGCCATCACTTGATCCGCGGAAAACCGGGAGCGGGAAAACCATGGCAATCACACCGGGCTGGATTCGAATGGACGGGCCCGAACGCCGCACCGCTCCGGCGATGTCGTCAACGGTTCCACCGCGGCCCACCCCGTCGGGACGATGGGAGCGGACACCAACAACAACGGTTAAAACACCGGCACTTCGCACCATCAATGGAGCGCCGGCGGTTTTATTGAATCGGTAGTGAGAGCCGCGTGGAGGTAGACGCAAATCGCCGAAGGACGTCGAACACATTCGCCATCCGTTGTCGTACACATCCAAGTCGTCGGCACTCCACCATGCCCGGGACCACGGAATCAATCAGTCCAAAATGCGCGGCGTCGTGGAGTTCACGGTCCACGGAATCAACAACGGCGGCACCGTGTTATTCGGGGACGGGGAGGCGGTCCCACGCGACGGACAAGTGATCAAGCAGCCGATCGAGCGCTCCCTCCGCGACAAATTCCCTCCTCCCGAGGGATTTGTCCGCGGCTGAGACGCAATGTTCCGGAGACCGAATCCGCGGATGGACGATTCGCGCGGCACGGCCGGCGGCCCGCCGCGACCGGAACCGCATCGAATCAGTCAGTGGTTCCGGCGGCCGACGTGGAACCCGTACACCTGTTCCGGGCCTTGGCCGGACCGCTGCCGGACATGGTCCTCGGACCTCTTCGTCTTGCGGACCATGAACGCTTACGGATCCGCAAATTCCCGTGCGATCCGCTCTGATCTCGGGGCGTCATGACATGTTCGCGCCGACCGGAAACCAGCAAGGCATGTCATGCGGGCCGAGACTCCAACGGCTTCCCCACGCAGCTCACCGGGTCGATGCCGGCGACCGCATGGGAAGCACGACCCGACCGAACCGAATCGGACGCGAATCAATACCAGACCTAACCAAACGTCCCAAATTGGCGGAAATGGGGCCATGCGCCACCCCTCGCGGAAGCCCATCGCTCAAATTTTTGCGCCGCAAACCCTGTCAGGGTTGGAAATTCACAGGTTCGTCTCGCGACTTGGTCGGTGCGGCCACATATGCTAATCGACCGTCAAACGGGAGGCTACGATGGAACAGAAAGCGATCCTGCTCGCGGCCATGGCCGGCGGAGGGCGGAACAATGGGTTCTCCCCGATCCAAATCCAAACGGCACTCTTCCTGATCGACTCGGAAGCGTCCGAGGACATCGGGGGACGGTGCTTCAATTTCGAACCCCACCACCACGGGCCGTTCGATCGGGCCGTCTACGAGGCCCTCAACGATCTCGAAATTCAAGGGCAGGTCGAACAAATCAACACGGGAAGGCATCGGAAATTCGTCCTCACGGCGGATGGATTCGACGCCGGGTCTGAAATTCTCGGGTCGATGGATCAGAAGCCGAATAACTACATCCGGCGCGTGGCCGAATGGGTGAGATCCCTGTCCTTCCAGGAACTGTTGGCGTCAATCTACCACCATTACCCGGAGATGAAGAACAAAAGACTGATCCGCGCATGACCGTCGTTGTCTCCTTCAACCGCGTTGATGGAGTCGTCATCGCCTCCGAACAGCATGCTCACTCTGTTCGCTTAAAGCGGCGAGGCGACCCGACGCACATCCAACAAGATGCACACTTCCGATGGAAAGAGGATTTTCGCCTATTCGGGTCAGCAGGTCCATGCCGATTTGTTCAGGGTCGAGTTTGAATAAAATCCTTCGACCATTGCCGGGTCGTCCCATCCGATCGAATATCCTTGCGGATTGATCCGGTCCTTGCACAATCGTTTTCTGGACATGGGCGTTCCTCAACCAATCGGCATCGAATTCGCCCTGGCATATGAACATGAAGACGCACATTTCTGCTGCATATTCGACGGAACGACTCCGTTTTTACTTTCCGAATCGGATTATTAAATCACAATGGGAAGCGGAGCGTCTTTGGCGGAACCTTTTCTTCAATTCCTTGTCAACTGCTTATGCCGCGATGAACGGCCCCATATTGAAAATGGAATACTTCTGGCCGTCTGGGCGGTTCAACATGTTATTCTAACGAATGCCGGAGGAGTTGATGGACCAATCAGCGTTTCGGTTCTCGAAAAGACCAAGGACAACAATTATTCCGCTCGCGATTTGCCCGAGTACGAAATTGTTAACGAATTGACCATCATCAATGATTATCAAAATTCCATGCCTTTATTGCTTTCCGAATTCAGATCGGGTTCCAAGGCTGGAATTCACGCTCCGCCTCAAAATATCGACTAACCGGACATCTGATAGGGAAGATAGCCTCAATGCGGAATCTGGAAATCCGGCGCTTCGGAAATTTTGCCGAACCGGCATGAAGCCAGTCGGCGCGGAATCGACCGGTCAACCCGCCGCAACCCGGACATGCTGATCGCCCATCGGCATTCATTCCGGCACCTCCGCGTGTCGCTGGATGCGGCCTGTGAAGGATGACTTGACCAGTTGAGACACGGATGCGTGTTGGGCGCCATCACAAGTCGCCGGGAGTGACCTTGGGTATCGGCGGCGGCGCCCAATCCCGGAAGAAATTCCGAAGGGCGTACCGTTCTTTGGCGTTCAGGTCCATGAATCCCGGCACCGGCGGGCGTCTCCATCCATTGAAGGTTGGAGGCGGACTGTAAACCGGATCCGGAGCGCCTCTCCGTCTTGGAGCGGAAGAGTCATCTGTTCGGGTCTCGGGGATCGGATGCGTCGGGCCGCGCCGTATGACCGCGCAGGGTGACTGTCCGACTGGACGAGACGCCTCCGCGGGTAGGCTTCGGTGGGGGAGGCATGCCGTGATCGAGCCGTCTCGGTCTCCCCTGCGGCTGGCCCCCGGGCCCGGACGATGGCGGATGCAACGCTTCGGACCCGACGCGAGATGGCGAACCGCGGATGACGCGAGTCGCGCCTGCGGAACGGGAATGGCCGGGCGCGGATACGGAAAGTGTGAGGCGCCCCGGGCCGGTGGCGGCCGCGGCCGCCCGGATGGAAATCCCATGGGAACGGCGTTCCGAGGTCGAGTGGGTGGTGGCCGGTTTATTTCCGGGAGGCTTCGGAAGCGGTCCAAAGTTGCATAATTGGAAAATAAACTTGGAAAATAACGGAGAAAAAGCGCGCAATTCCAGAACGTTATCCATTCTCCACAGAAGGCGCGCGGCGTCGCCGCGAAAGAAAATCGAAAAAAACTGCCGGGTAGCGCCCTGGCACGCGACCCCCGAGGCGGAAGCGGACCGTGCGGGTGCTCTCACTCCCCGTCCCGAGGACCGAGGCGGAGGATCGAGGATCCGGGGTGTCCATCCGTCTTGGAACGGCGTGCCATGCCGCCCGGTACCAGAGAACGTAGGCGGTGGGGCCGCTTCGTCGGTCGCGCCCTTCCAGCCACGCGATGCCGAAGTGTCGTGTCGAACCGGGCCTTTAGCGCCGCTCAGTCTTGGAGCGGGTGGACCATCCCGTCGGGGCTCGGCGGAGAGCGGATGCGGCGGGTCGCGCCGTTTTTCCGCGTGGGTGGGCTGTCCGACAGGACGAGACGCCGAGGCGGGCGGGTTTCCGTGGGGGAGCTAATGCCGTGATCGAATCGCTCCGTTTCCTCCGAGGCTTGGTCGCCGTGTCCCGGCGATGGCGGATGGTGCGCTTCGGACCCGATGCGAGCAGGGGAACTGGGGAGGACGCGGCTCGCGCCCAACGGACGGGATGGCCAGGCGCGGCTACGTGAAGGGTGCGGCGCCTGGGGCCGGAGGTCAGCCGCGATGACGCGCATGGAAAGGTCATGGAATCAGCGTTCCGCGGCTGGGCGGGCCGTGGCCGGTTTATTTTCCGGACGGCTTCTGAAGCGGTCAAAAGTTGCATATTTGGAAAATAAACTCGGAAAATAATGGAGAAAAATAGCGCAATTTCAGCACGTTATCCATTTTCCGCCGAAGGCGCGCGGCGTCGCCGCGAAAGAAAATCGAAAAAAAAACGGCTGGGTGGCTCCTTGGCCCGCAACTCCCGCGGCGGATGCTGACCTGCGGGCGGCACTCACTTCCCGTCCCGATGAACCGAGGCGGAAGTTCGAGGGTCCGGAGTCTCCCTCCG
>JANQKA010000745.1 GCA_028281405.1 Hasllibacter sp.
TAAACTGACCGCGAAACGGGGCGTCAGACCCCGAAACTGAGGCAGATATTGGTGTTTCCCGAGCGGTTTTCAGAACTGCCGGCCTATGCGTTTCCGCGCCTGCGGAAGCTGTTGGACGGCTGTGAGCCCGGCGCCGAGGCCATTCACATGGCCATCGGCGAGCCGCGCCACGACCCGCCCGACTTCGTCGGGAGGATGATGGCCGAGCACGCCTCCGATTTCGCCCGCTACCCGGTCAACGAGGGAACGCCGGAGCTGCTTGAGAGCATCTCGGGCTGGCTGCGCCGCCGATACGGCGTCGAAGTCGACCCTTCGACCAGGATCATGGCCCTCAACGGAACCCGGGAAGGTCTCTTCAACGCCTGCCTCGCCCTCTGCCCGGAAACCAAGCGCGGTCGCCGTTCCGCGGTCCTCGCCCCGAACCCGTTCTACCAAGTCTACGCGGTCGGCGCGCTCGCGGCGGGCGCCGAGCCGGTATTCCTGCCCGCGACACACGCCACCGGATATTTACCCGATCTGGCGGACATCCCCGCGGAAACCCTGGACCGCGCCACGGCCTTCTTTCTCTGCTCGCCGTCCAATCCGCAGGGTGCTGTCGCGGACATGTCCTATTGGGAGGAGCTCCTGCGTCTGGCAGAGCTCCACGATTTCCGGGTCTTTGCGGACGAATGCTATTGCGAAATCCACACCGATTCCGCGCCGACCGGCGTGCTGGAGGCTGCCGGCAGGGTCGGAGCCGACCCGGAGCGCGTCGTCGCGTTCCATTCCCTGTCCAAGCGGTCGAACCTGCCCGGATTGCGCTCGGGATTCGTCGTGGCCGGGCCGGAAAGCATGATCCGCATCCGCCAATTGCGGGCCTACGCGGGAGCCCCGGTTCCATTGCCGACCCAGCGCGTCTCGGCGGCCTGCTGGTCGGACGAGGCGCACGTCGAAGCCTCGCGCGCCCGCTACCGCGACAAATTCGCGCTGGTCGACCGCGTGTTCGCCGACGAACCCCGCGTCGAGGCGCCCGGGGCCGGCTTTTTCCTTTGGATCGACGTCGGCGACGGCGAAGCCGCCGCCCTGAAACTGTGGCGGGAAACCGGAGTCCGCGTCCTGCCCGGCGCCTACCTTGGCCGGGAGGTCGATGGCCGGAATCCCGGCGCCCCCTTCATCCGCGCCGCGTTGGTGGCCGACGAGCCGGAACTGGAAACCGGCCTGACGCGCCTGCGCGACTGTCTCATGAGGAGTTGAACGATGGCATCCT
The DNA here is from genome assembly GCA_028281405.1 of Hasllibacter sp. Taxonomy (GTDB): domain Bacteria; phylum Pseudomonadota; class Alphaproteobacteria; order Rhodobacterales; family Rhodobacteraceae; genus JANQKA01. The sequence continues at coordinate 1,247 of JANQKA010000745.1, forward strand.
ATCAGGCCCGTTCCCGCGACCCCCTGCTCGACCGCACAACGCATGACGCGCTCAAAAGGCGGGGGCGGGAACTCATCGGCATCTGTTCGTTGATCGCCGGATTCGCGATCACCGTGATCCTGATCAACTACCCGCCCGAAAATCTGCCGTGGCTTTCGGCCACCGCCGAATCCGCGGATGGCCCATTGGGAGGGTTGGGCGCCATTGTCGCCCCGCCCCTCTACCTGGTGATTGGAATGGGATCCTGGGCGATCGCCATCTGCGCGCTCGCGTGGGGCGTGAGGCTGGTGACGCACATCGGAGGGGACCGGATCGCCGGACGGATCATGTTCGCCCCCATCGCGGTCGC
>JANQKA010000758.1 GCA_028281405.1 Hasllibacter sp.
ATGATGCGCTCATGCTCGCTCGGATGGGAAGCGGACCAGGACCATCAGGCGTGGTAGCCGAATCCGAAGAATCTCCGCGACCTCGCGAATCGCGCCTCAAGCGCGGGGCTCCCGTCAAGGGAAAAGCCGTCGCCAAAGCGCGCGGATGAACCACCATGATGCGGGCGACACGTGGTATGGTCGCCAAGCCGCTCCAGCCGCCCTCGAGAGCAGACCGGGAAGATCGGCTGCCTCGTCATCCAAGGGTCGAGACGGACCCCGAACTCGCCGAAGGGTTTGAGATTCTCAAGTGCTTGCCGGGCTCGGGGAGGTCTCCGCCTTCACCCCGCTCGTCGAAATGCCGGAACCCGTGTATCTCTCCGGCAAGCAGGGTCGAAGAATCTGACCACGGGCGGCATACCTGAGGATCGCGGTCAAGAAATTTCGCGTGTTGCCCCGCCCTTGATGTGGAGCCTGGATGTCCGCCCCTTTGCGGATCCCGCGGTTCCCTCGGCCCACCCAGGGGCGGGCAGGGCAATTCGCCGCTCGGCCTCGAGGATCCCTTGCCACCCGCGGCGATCATATCGCTGGTTCCGTGTTGATATCCGAGGGACGGCGGGTGTGGTCGAGCGGGGCACCGAACCTGGACGGCCGTGCCGACGCGCTTCAACCGTCCGAACGTTTCCCATGTGGACCGCGGTCGCATGCCCCCGACGGGTGTCGCATCTCGTCGGTCGGTCCCGGTTGTGAGTGGTACCGGGCCGGCGCGGATTCGCGGGCAAGCCGTCGTGGCTCGGGTGCCATCCCGTGCCGAGGTTTCGAAGTCGTCCGCCGCCGCCGTGGTTCCACCCGAACCAAAAAAGCTCTATGCCAACCCCGCGAGCTTGCCGCCGCGCGGGAGATCGAAGGGAGCGGGACATGACGGGAAGGATTGGCGTGGTCGGCGTCGGTTGGTGGGCGACCATGAACCATATTCCCGCGATCGTTGAGTGTCCGGAGTCCGATGTCGTCGCGCTCTGCGACTTGAACGATCACCGTCTCGAGGTGGCGGGGGACGCCTTCGGCATAGCCGCGCGGCACCGCGATTTCCGGAAGATGCTCGCCGAGGAAAACCTCGACGGGGTCATCGTGTCGACTCCCCACACCGACCATGTCGAGCCGGCCATCGCGGCCCTCGGGGCGGGCTGTCACGCGATGGTCGAAAAACCCTTGGCAACCACCGGGGCGGATGCTTGGCGAATCGCCTCGGCGGCCCGCGAAGCAAACAGGCAGGTCATGGTTCCGACGGGCATGAATTTCAACGTGTTCACCGCGCGGGCGGCGGAATGGGTCAGGTCGGGGCGGATCGGAGCGGTGCGCCACGCCACCTGCCAAATGGGGTCCGCGCTGGAGGATCTGTTCGCCGGGAGGCCGATGCTCGAGACCGAGGGGCACATGTTCCGGCCACCGGCGTCGACTTGGGCGGACCCCTTCAAGGCCGGTGGCTACGGGTGGGGGCAGATGCCGCATTGCATCGCGTGGCTGACGCATGTTGCGGACATGAAATTCGAGAGCGTCTTTTGCATGGATGGCAAATCGAAGGCCGGCGTGGACTACTACAACGCGGCGTGCGCCCGGGCCGTGGGCGGAGCCACCGTTTCGCTGTCCGGGTCCGCCACGACGCCCAAGAACAGGGGGATGCACATGGACATCCGCATCTACGGCGCCGAGGGCATGATCCTGTTCGAGAACGAGAAGCCGCGCCTCAGCATGAGCCGCCTCGACGGCAGGGAGGAGGTGGTCGACCTCTGGCCGGGGGAGGCGGAGTACGACGGGGCGCTTCCCGCGAAGGTGTTCGCGAGGCTTTGCGCGGGCGAAACCCTGACGAACCCGTCCGACGCGGAATGCGGCGCGAAGGTGGTCGAACTGATCGAAGCCATGTACCGTTCGGCGACGACGGGACGTTTGATCAAAATCGGCGGGTAGGGCGCGTCGTGGTCCGTTCAATCCGATGATTGGGGCATGCCGTTGCGCCGGCGTGGTGGCCATCGGCTTCGCCGCCTGCGTCGCGGCGAACCGGGTTCCGTGTCCTTTCTATGAAACCCGCGTCCGCCAAGCGGTTTCCGGCGATCCGGCGGGGGGCCGTTCGTTCGCCGGATGAACTCCGGCCGGCGGCGAAGTCCGGTCGCGGGCGGCTGGTTGGTGGACCGGGTGGGGAGCGCGCGGGGTGGAAGGTTCGCGCGGGGGGCAGGCCTGGATATTCGCGCGGGGCGGTGGAGGCCCGCCGGCCGGGAATTCACGGCATCGTGTTCGCCATCGGCGCCCGTCTTGACCGGCGCGGCTTGATCCAAATCCATTGAAGCCTCCTGCGCCATCGGAGCGCGGCGGGGAAAATTCCGGTCGCGGTCAGGACCGCCGGGCCCGCT
>JANQKA010000499.1 GCA_028281405.1 Hasllibacter sp.
CAAGGATGACACGACATGAGGGTAGCCGACGAGGAGCTGGACATCGGGAGTATTCCCCTCGCTCAGGCGCCGTTCGATTTGGGAGAAGTAGCGGTCGACGCGACCGGTGCGCTGTTCGAGGTCTCCGGCCGTCCAAGCGACACCGTAATGAATAACCTGGTCGCAGAAGAGGTGCATGTCCACGCCCTCCTTGAGCGTGTCAGTGCAGACTATCACCCGGGGCATGGACGGCGTGCGAAATTGCAGCGTCACGTGATGATTGGAGCCCGAACCACCGGTGACGCCAACGACCGAACTAAGGTTGTAGAGATTGGGCCAAGTTTCATTCTGGGCAAGCTCGCGCCACGAAAGCCCGGCATCGGAGAGGCAACTTTTTACGATGACGGAGAGATGCTCGATCCACTTGGCGCAATCGCCACAGACCTGACGGGCGCCTGGATCCGACGACGACAGCCAATCGAGGAAACGTGTCGGGAAGGCGGCGGAATCGCGATTGACCGCATCCTCGGCGAAGTGGACATCCAACAACGTATCCGTGAGGCGGAAGATTTGACCGAGGATCGTTCGCGCAACCTGCCTCCGGCAGAGTTCGTCCGCGTCCGTGACTTCACCCGGTCGGGAGGCGGGAAGCGACAGATCGCCGCTTGGAAAGCGGTCATCCCAAGCCGTCCAAAGCGTGGTCCGCGTGAACATCCCGGTGACTCGGTCTGGATCCCCTTCGGCCTTCTCCTGTTTGAGGTGCTCGTGCAGAGCGGCTTCGTAGGCGACCCGCCACGGTTTGGCATTCTCCTCGTCGAGGCCGAAGACCTCGGGATGTCGTCGGATCGCTTGAACGGCGAGGTAGCGGGCACGCACGCTTTCCCGGTGAGCGCCGGACATCCGTGATGAATGCGTCCGGCTTTCCGCCCAGATTTCATCCGGGAGCGCGTTCGCGGCCGCCACAGGATCGACCCCGCCCGCCGCGCACAGCCGTTGCAGCCATCCGTCCTCGAAAAACAGCGCGTTCCTGCCGGAACGGAAGGTTTGGCGATATCTACCGAGCCAACCCTTCTTCGACATGGCCTGACGTAAAACATCATCACCGGACTCTTCGTCGTGGTCCTCCGGATCCTCCCCATAATCGGTTGATTGACCGGCGTCCCCGTCCCGATCGGTTGAAACGCTATTCCCGCTCCAGTCGAGTTTGACGTTCCAGTAGCGTAAAATTCGCTCCTCGATGGCCTTTTGGTGCCGCTTGACGAGCCGATCACGCAGTGTGTGGACGGTGCTGATCCTCCGCGTGAAAATCAAGAATTTTTCGCCACCGGGGTTTTCGCCGTCTCCGAAGGCGAGCGGGGCGACCCGGTCCACGACCGAATCCACCTTCGGGTGCGGCAACGCGATCTCGAAGTTCTTTTCGAAGGACTCCGCCAATTTCCGGACGAAGTTCGCGTCCGGGGCTTCCCGCTCGGAGCCCCCGTCGACCTGTTCATGATGAAAATCGCCGGAAGTCGGGCCCATTTCCTGATCGTCGTCGTCGTCGGTTGTGGGCGTGGCGGTATTTACGATCGAGGACTGGAGGCTCTCGAACGAGGAGAGAAAGCCTATGCGAAATCGATTGCCCCTGCCCTCGAGCACGCTCACGAGTCCCTTTTGCACCAGCCCCATCGCGAGTGTGCCGAGCACGCTCATATCCTCATCTTTGACGCCCCAATTCGACTTGTCATGACGGCGATACTCGTCCTTGCCGACCTGAATATCCTTTCGGGTCGAATACCGCCGCGGCCGCCGAACGAGAAAAGGCCGAAGAGCTTTCTGCATTTTGGAAAGGTCGGACAAGAGGTTGGGGGCGAGAATTTCTCCGCAATCCGGATAGTGGTTGATGATAGTAGGCAGATCTCCCGGCCCGCCGTGGGCCGGCGTCGCGCTCATGAACAGCCACTTGTTCACGCGGCCATGCAGCGCCTCGTAAAGCACACTGTTCGTCTGGTTGCGCGGATTTCGCAGGCACTGCGCCTCATCCACGATCACCAAGTCAAAGAATTTGTTCCCCCCGTCCTCCTCATTGGAGAGTTTGGTGTTGAGCGCTTTGGCGAATACAAGATTGAGGCACTTCGACGCGTTATCCTTGTTCAGACCCTCCGGGTAATCCCCGTCAAAGTCGAAAATGCTCCAGGCGTTAAACCGTGTTTTGGTGTGCTTCCAGAATTTTTTCAAGCTGCCCAAGTCGTCCGACTTGACGAAAACCGGCCGGGTGAAGCTCGAGTGACGGACAAACGCCGCGATCCGCTCTGGCATGCCGATGGTGGGCGTCCATCCGCGCAGGTTTTCGAATATCACGGGTCGATGAACCGGCTGGCGGAACAGCACCGACACCGCCCGGTCGTCGCCGAGGCGTTGCGGTCGTCGATAGTTCGAGTCGAAGAAGTTGCGGTAGTCCTTGACCCACTTCACCTGGAGATTCCGGCGCGGGCTGATGAACAGGATCCGGGCGTCCGGCTTTTCGTTCCACAATAGCGCCGCGAGGCCCAACGCCTGATATGTCTTGCCCGTTCCCACCTCGTCGGCCAAGTAGGCGAATGGATGGTCGCACAGGATGTTGTAGAGGGCCGCGATGCCCTCGCGCTGCAACCTGGCCATCGAATCGGTCTTCGGATCGTCCTCGACCGTCAGGTCGATGAGCTTTCCAACGTCGTCGGGGAGGATCTTTTGGGTGAAATGCGTCATGCGTCACCTTCGCGTTTGAGATCGAACTTTTTCGACTTCTTCTCGAACCATTCGAGCATTTCCTCGGCCTTCCGCCGGTCCCCGCGCAGTTCTTTCGAGAGTTCCTCGAGAGCGCCGCCGCGTGCCCGTGTCTCCTTGTCGCGGACATTCTTGAGCAGGTCACGATCATCAAGCAGATTCTTCCACTCGTGGAGGATGAGGGAAAGCTCCCGCAGGACGAGGTAACGCACCGTCGGCGCCATTTCGCTGTTTTCGGCGCGGCTCACAAACGCCATCGCGCTGTCCGACCGGCCGACGAGCAACGCCCGCGCATTATATTGACTCTCTTCGTGTTCATTCAGCTTCGCGCGCAGGGAGCGAATCGATCTGTAATAGTCGTATAGGTTGACCGCGCCGAAGCCGGCCCGCCCATCGTCATCCGCATCCTCCCCGCAAATTTCTTCACCGTATTCCGGTTCTCCACCGTTTACCGGACCCGCGCGGTCTCCGCGACCTCCCCTTTCCATCGCCGGGACCCGGCCTAACCAACTATCCATGATGTCTTTGGCGGTGAGCGGTTTTCCGTACGTTCGCGGGCTGTGGTCGAGGTTCA
>JANQKA010000793.1 GCA_028281405.1 Hasllibacter sp.
CGATGCCGCTGTTCATCCTGACCGGCGACCTGATCAACAAATCGGGCATCGCGCGGCGGCTTTCCGACTTCGCCTACGCCTGCCTGGGCTGGCTCCGGGGCGGATTGGCCATGGCGGCGCTGGGCGCGTGCGGACTTTTCGCGGCGATTTCGGGGTCGAATTCGGCCACGACGGCCACGATCGGGTCCATGCTGCACCCCGAGATGGTGAAGGGCGGATACGACGAGCGGTTTTCGACGGCCACGGCGGCGGCCGGGGGAACCGTCGGGATCATCATTCCACCTTCGATCATCTTCATCGTCTACGGCTTCCTGATGAATTTGCCGATTTCGGATCTCTTCGTCGCCGGCATTCTTCCGGGGGCCCTGATGGTGATCGGCATGCAGGTGGCCTGCTGGATCGTCTGCCGGATAAACGGTTGGGGTCATCTGATCGCCCTGCGATTCGACCGCGTCCTCAAAACGGCGTTCGGCGCGTGGTTGGGATTTTTCGCGATCGGCCTGGTGCTGTGGGGAATTTACACGGGCAAATTTTCGCCCACCGAGGCGGCCGGCGTCACCGTGGGATTCTGCATCATCGCGGGTCTGGTTTCGTGGGTGATCAACAGGATCACGCGGCAGGATCCTGGCCTGACCTGGAAGGAGAAGAGCTTCGGCGAGATGCTGGTGGTCGAAGGGTTCACGCTTCGGCAGATTCCGGGCATCACCATGCGATCGGCGGAAATCACCGGGATCCTGGCTCCGCTGATCGCGATTTCGGTCGTCATGCAGCAGATTCTTTCCCTGTTGGGCGCGCAGGCCGTCATCGGGGATTTCGTCACGGCGATGGGCGGCTATTACGCGGTGCTACTGACGGCGATGGTCATCGTGTTCTTCTCGGGCATGGTGCTCGAGTCACTTCCCGTGACGATCATCCTCGCGCCGATTCTCGCGCCAATCGCTGCGAGCGTGGGCGTCGACCCGATTCATTTCTCGGTCATTTTCCTGGTCGGGGCGTCCATCGGATTCATCACGCCTCCGTACGGTTTGAACCTATATGTGGCGTCCGGTGTCACGGGCGTTCCGTACTTCAGGCTGCTCCGGTACACGGTGCCATACCTCGTCGCGTTGATCGGGGTTTGGATTCTGGTGGCGATGACTCCGTCGTTGTCGCTGCTGCTTTTGCCGGGAAGGTGAGCGGGGAGCGCCGCATGCCGGACGACGAGTTAGCCGATGAGAAGGGACGGGTGCCGACGAATCTGCGTCCGCTTCTCATAATCGAGGAGGTCGCGCGGGCGGGTTCCCCGGTTTCGGCGTCGAAAATTTCCAAAGCGTTGGGTTTGCCGAAGCCCACCGTGCACCGGCTGCTGGTGACCGCGGAGGAGGAGGGGTTCCTGCAGCGCGACATCGACGGTCGGTCGTATGGTCCGGGCCGCCGTCTGCGGCGCCTCGCCGGGAACACCCTCTCGTCCCGGCGCGTGAGGACGGAGCGGCTTCTGATCATGCGGGCGTTGGCCGAAGGGGTCGGCGAGACCTGCAACCTCGCCGCTCCGGGGCGGCACGGCATGATTTATCTGGACCGGGTCGAAACGCATTGGCCTCTGCGGATTCAACTTCCGGTCGGCACCCAAGTGCCGTTCCATTGCACCGCCAGCGGCAAGATGTATCTGTCGTCGCTCAGGGCCGACAAATTCGACCGGCTGCTGTCCTCGCTGAAATTGGAGCGCGAGACGTCCAAAACGATCACCGGCCGGGACCGGCTTCGGGAGGAGATCGCCGCAACGCGGGAGCGCGGGTATTCGACCGACGACGAGGAGTTTCTGGACAACATGGTGGCAATCGCGGTTCCGATTCGAGACAGCGAGGGGAGGCTGTTGACGACGTTGTCGATCCACGCGCCGACGCAACGCCGCGATCTTTCCGG